>DAOWKX010000148.1 GCA_030639705.1 Candidatus Aminicenantota bacterium | reverse complement strand
ACAAATTCTCTGAATTCTGATAAAATAATACCTATCTCAAACATAGAGGAGGATATTTTGAGTATTACCAGTGAGCAGAAACAGAAGCAAATATCAAGCTTTCAACGGAATCATAAGGATACCGGGTCTCCGGAAGTACAGATTTCGATTTTAACAACCCGGATAAAAAATTTAACCGACCATTTTAAAACCCATAAAAAAGATCACCATTCTAGGAAAGGATTATTGGGAATGGTCTCAAAGAGAAGACAACTTTTAAAATATATCAGAAAAACCGATTACGATGCATATTTAAAAATATTAAAGGAACTCAATTTAAGAAAATAAATGTATTCCGAATACCCTATTCTTGCATTGCAATGACTGTTATTTCCATTTGTTTTCCCCCGTCAACACGGTTTTGATGGGAATATGTCCTCAGTTTGGATAGATATTTTGAATGATATAGAATGATTAGCTGTCGCAAAATACTATTTTTTTATTAAAAAAGGAGAGTTGAATGCAAAAAACCATTGAGATTGAAATTGGAGATACCACAATCAAAGTTGAAACCCATCGATGGGCCAAAAAATCAAATGGTTCGGTTGTGGTTACTTATAAAGATAATATTGTCTTGGTAACGGCCAATATGAAAGAGGAGCCCAAAGAAGATCAGGATTTTTTCCCATTAATTGTTGATTTCAGAGTCAATACCTATGCCGCCGGTAAGATTCCCGGAGGATTTTTTAAAAGGGAAGGAAAACCATCGGAGAGGGAGATTTTACTTTCCCGGTTGATTGATAGGCCCATAAGACCTCTTTTCCCGGAAAACTTTTACAATGATACCCAGGTTATCGGATTGTTGTTGTCTGCTGATTTCAGTGTTGATTATGATTCTCTGGGCATTATTGGTGCATCTGCAGCACTGCTTTCTTCGACCATTCCCTTTACGACTCCGCTGGGTGCAGTTAAAATCGGCTGGAAAGAAGGGAATTTCAAAATAAATCCGGGCCAGAAGGAGCTAAAGGAACTGGACCTAATCATTCAGGCAGCAGGTAGTGAAAAAGATATTGTGATGTTGGAAGCCACAGGAAAAGAATTCAGTGAAGAAGTCTTTAAAGAAGGGCTCGGGCTTGCCAAGGAAATTATTGCCAATATCTGTCGGGCGCAGCAGTCTTTAATCAATAATGATAAGATTCAGGTGGAGGAACCTGCTGAATTCAAAAGGGTCTATGAACAGTTGAAGTCAAATCTGGAATCAGATTTGAGAAATGCCATATTTCTCATTTCAGGAGATGATCGAAATCAAAAAATAAAATCAATTTATGAGGATATACTTAAAGATGTTCAGGAAGAAGAAATTCCCCTGTACAAGAAAGCCCTCTATAAACTGGAGTATGATATTTTCAGAAGAATTTTATTATCCGAGAAAAGGAGAACAGATGACCGAGGTTTTGATGACATTCGTGATATCAATATCGAATTGGGTGTCCTTCCCCGGGCTCACGGTTCTGCGGTATTCAGCAGGGGAGAAACTCAGTCTCTGGCAACAGTAACCCTTGGTTCTGAGGAAGATGCTCAGAGACTCGATGACCTGACTACGGAGAATGCAAAAAAAAAGTTCATGCTCCATTATAATTTCCCTCCGTTTTCAGTTGGCGAAGTGAGTTTCCTCCGGGGAGCCGGCAGACGAGAGATCGGACACGGAAATCTGGCAGAAAAATCTTTGACTAATGTGATTCCTAATGAAGAGGAATTCCCCTATACCATCCGTATTGTATCAGACATACTGGAATCCAATGGCTCTTCATCTATGGCAACTGTTTGTAGCGGAAGTCTGGCACTGATGGAGGCCGGAGTTCCCATAAAGTCTCATGTGGCAGGAGTTGCCATGGGTTTGGTTAAAGAGGGTGATGATTTTGTTATATTGACTGATATTGCCGGGTTTGAGGATCACTTTGGAGATATGGATTTTAAAGTGTCTGGCACTGAAAAGGGCATCACTGCCATGCAAATGGATATTAAAATAGCTGGCCTAAGTGATGCAATCATAGACGAAGCTCTTGAACGGGCAAAAAAAGCCAGGCTCTATATTCTGGATAGAATGAATCGTTCCATTTCCACTCCGTCGGAAAAATTATCCAAATATGCTCCGGTCATTCTCAGCATTAACATCAAGACCGATAAGATTAGGGATTTAATCGGTCCGGGAGGCAAAACCATCAAGGATCTTATCTCCACTTACAATGTAAAAATTAACACCGAGGATGATGGTAAGGTAACCATTGCTGCTCCCGACAGAGAGGTGGCAGAAGAGGTGATAAAAAGAATCAATGAACTTACGGCTTCGGTTGAAATTGGAGAAGTGTATACAGGCAAAATTTCCAGGATTGAAGATTATGGGATATTTGTTGAAATTTTAAACGGAGCAGTTGGATTGGTCCATATTTCAGAAATTTCACATCAGCGAATCAAGAACATAAAAGATGAGAATTTCAGCATTGGACAATCTGTTGATGTTAAAGTTATTAATATTGATCGCGATAACCGGGTCAAATTAAGTAAGAAGGCGGTCGAGCCAAAGGAGTTCCCTCAAGATAGATGATCTGTCAAAAGGGCAATACTGGTTTTACTTTGGTTGAGTTAATCATTGTTGTCATCATTATTTCCCTGCTGGCAGTTGTGGCAGTTCCAATGGTTGAAACCACCATAAAAAGAGGGAAGGAAATTAATTTACGAAGGAGTTTGAGAACGATCCGGATTGCTATTGATGACTATAAAAAATTTATTGAGGAAAACAAGATAAATCTGGATGAGGACAGATACCAGCTTCCAGAAAAATTAGAAGAGTTAGTCAAAGGAATCGAATACCGGGATAAGAAAAATAATTTAAAAATAAAGAAATTCTTGAGACGAATTCCGATTGATCCTATGACCAGCTCAACCGATTGGGGATTGAGATCTTATCAGGATAAACCCGATTCAAGGCGATGGGGGGGTGAAAATGTGTGGGATGTTTTTACCAAATCAGAGCAAAGAGCCCTGGATAGCACATATTATAAAGACTGGTGAAATCAAAGGATGGGCAATTGTTTCCCGGTGATGATTCAACAAGTCGAATTCCGACTTGACTATGTATTGATTTTTGTTATAATTTAATTTTCACTTGAGTATGGTTTCAGCAGTTCTATATGTTGAGTTGAATATCTTAGAAAGATTTGCTAAGTTGAAAAATTAGAAACGAAGCGAAAGGAGGAAAAGTTGGAGGACCATGAATTCATAGATAGTAAATTCAGACTGGTTATCCTTGCTTCAAAAAGGGCCAAACAGTTACTGCATGGTGCGAAGAAAAAGATCGAAATGAATGCGGAGAATCCATTGACTGTGGCCCTGGAAGAAATCAACCAGGGAAAAATAGATTTTGAAATAATATTAAGTAAAGATGGTGAGGGTATTGAAACTGAGGATGAGGTGGTCAATGAGCAGGATAAAATTAAAGAAGAAACCCTCTCTAAAGCCAAAACAAAAAAAAAATTAAATAGTAATGATACCGGCACAGAAGATGATGGTGATGTTGAAGTGGCTGCCCAGATTCAGGAAAATCAACCTGACTGAATTGTGCCTCATGAGTTTCAGGTTGAAATGAATTTGCATGAATATTACTGTGCGATCGCCAAATTGGATCGGCGATTGTGTCATGGCAATACCTGCCATAAGAGCTCTGAAATATTATTTTTCAGAGTCAATGCTTTACCTGGTTACTAAAGCTCACCTCCAGGATATTTTTAAGAATATCAAAGAGATCGATAAACTTATTCCCATATCGGACTATAATGATATCAAGAGTCTGATTTCCGATGCTAAAAAGTTAAGGCCTTTTCATTTTGATGTGGGAATCCTTTTTCCCAATTCGTTTCGCTCTGCGCTGTTGTTTAGAATGTCAAAGGTAAAAAAATTAGTGGGTTATAAAAATGAGTTAAGGGGATTTTTACTTCACGAAAAGCTTGAATTTCCAGGTAATCACGATCATCATCGGTTTTTCTACCTGGACCTTATCGAGTATTTTGTAAAGAAACATGCAAACAACAAGCAATTAAACAGGAATATGTTCTCTGATGATTTACCCATTGATGAACAGGAAAAAAAAAGTGTTGAAAGTCTCTTGAATGATTATGGAATTGAGCTTAAGAAGAGAATTATCGGGATATCACCCTCAGCAGCATATGGGAGTTCCAAGGAATGGCTGCCGGAAAGGTTCGAAGGGTTAATCGAGAGACTGGTGGAGGCATTTCCGGCTAGTGAAGTTTTACTCTTTGGTTCAGAGAAAGAAGTCAACCGTGTGTCACGGATCAGAGCTAAATTTCAACAGAATGTTCATAATCTTGCTGGTCGTTTAAGCCTGAGAGAATCACTGACTGCAATCTCATTTTGTTCGCTCTTTATCAGCAATGATTCAGGTTTAATGCATATTGCAGCCAGCCTGAGGATTCCGTTGATTGGCATTTTTGGACCCACTGTTCCCCAAAAAACCGCTCCCTCCAATCCAGACGCCCGAATATTCTTACATCCTGTTGACTGTTCACCCTGTCGGCACAAGGCCTGTCCGACCGATCACAGATGTATGAAGGCTGTTCAGGTTGATGAAGTATTTAAGGAAGCAAATAAAATATTGAGAGATTCTGACTGATATGGAATCATTTTTGTGGAGTCCGGATTGAGAATAAAAGGGGATATTCTCTTGAGATTATCTGTTTTATTCCAGAGGAATGATGGGATATGATTAATAAGGCCATATTTCTGGATAGGGATGGGACCTTGATTAAGGACAGAGGCTATATTTGTAGATTTAAAGAGGTGGAGATATTTTCCTTTTCAGTTGAAGCGATTAAAAAGTTGAATGAAAACCGGTACAGGGTGATTGTCATTACCAATCAATCCTCTATTGCCAGGGGAATCTGTTCCGAGGATCAGATATTGGGTATTCATCGGGAAATTACTGCCTATTTTAAATATCGGGGAGCCATCATTGACAGATTTTATTATTCTCCCTATCTGGAAGATGCCAAAATCGAAAATTTTAGAAAAAAACATGATAGTAGGAAACCTGCTCCCGGAATGATCCTGCAGGCAGAAAAGGATTTTAAAATCAATCTGAAGAAGTCGTTCATGATAGGAGATAGTTCTCGGGATATTATAGCCGGTAAAAAAGCGGGCTGTCAGACCGTTCTGGTTTTAACCGGAAATGGGAAAATGGCCTGTCAAGAGTTAAAACGACAGAATCTGAAGCCTGACTTCATTGCAGAAAATCTGTTGGATGCAGTTGAGAAAATTTCATATTCAACAAAAGATAAAAGTTAAGCTCACTATTTAATTTTTTTCCCGGATAACCTCAGGCTGTTTACAACAACTGATATGCTTGAAATTGCCATGGCTGCGGCTGCCAGCATCGGATGGAGAATGAAGTTGGGCAAGACTCCCACTGCAGCAAACACACCGGCTGCCAGAGGGACCAGAGCCACATTATAAAATAATGCCCAGAACAGGTTTTGTTTGATGGTATTCATGGTAATTTTAGACAGTCTTATCGCTCGGGCTACGTCACGGAGATCGCCTTTTACCAGGGTTATATCCGAGGTTTCCAGGGCAATATCTGTACCTGAACCAATGGCAATCCCGATATCTGCTCTTGCCAGGGCCGGTGCATCATTAATGCCGTCTCCTACCATGGCAATCACTTTTTGTTTCTGCTGTTCTTTTTGGACCAGGGATTCCTTCTGATCAGGCAGTACCCCTGCGATTACCTTTTGAATACCGACCCTGGAGGCCACTGATTTTGCTGTTTGTTGGTTATCTCCGGTAAGCATTACCGGTTCCAGGCCAAGTTTTTTGAGTTCTGTTACAGCTGATTTTGATGTTTCCTTTTCTTTGTCCGCAACTGCCAGGATTCCGGCAACTTTCCCATCCACTTCCACTCCCATTGTGGTTTTACCTTGAAGAACAAGCTCTTCTGCCTTTTTTTTTGCGATTTCATCCATCTCAAACCATGCTGGTTTTCCGATTCTCACTCTTTTACCTTTTATATTTGCCTGGACCCCGAATCCTGAGACAGCCTTAAAATCCATGGGTTCATCCAGAGCGATTCCAATTTTTTTTATTCCATCTTCAATGGCGCGGGCGATGGGATGTTCGGATCCCTGTTCTACTGATGCAGCAAGCTTCAACCACTCATCACCTGACCCCAGTGATATCCTGTCGGTGAGCTGTGGTTTGCCTTGGGTAATGGTACCGGTTTTATCAAACATGATGGTATCTAACTTGTGGGCTGTTTCCAGTGCGTCAGCCGATCGAAATAAAATCCCCATCCTGGCTCCTACGCCGGTACCTACCATAATCGCCGTGGGAGTGGCAAGACCCAGAGCGCAGGGACAGGCAAGCACCAGTACTGCGACGGTCCTTAACATAGCGGTCACAAAGTCACCCCCCAATCCCCACCACAGGCCAAAGGTTATGGCTGCAATTGCTATAATAGTTGGAACAAATATTGCTGATACTTTATCGGCTATTCGTTGTATGGGGGCTTTTGATCCCTGAGCTTCTTTGACCAGGCGGATAATCTGGCCCAGTGCGGTTTCCGATCCAACTCCGGTAGCTTTTATTGTTAAGAGTCCCTGCTGATTGAGAGTAGCACCAAATACCTGATCCTCTTTCTTTTTGTCCACCGGAATGGACTCTCCGGTCAGCATACTCTCATCTATAGAGGAGTTTCCTGTAATCACAATCCCATCTACCGGAACAGCTTCACCCGGTTTAACCAGTATTATGTCGCCTTTTTTCACCTGATCAACAGGTAAGTCCTTTTGGTTGCCATCTTGATCAATAACATGAGCGGTTTTGGGAGAAAGATTCATAAGTTTACGGATTGCGGCTGAGGTTCGGCCTTTGGCAGCTGCTTCCAGCATCTTGCCCAGTTTAATCAGAGTAATGATCATGGCAGAGGTTTCAAAATACACATGACTTCCGATGGTTATATTCAGGTTAACCAAGGGGATTAGAATAACTGCCAGTGAGTATAGGTAGGCCACTGATGATCCCATTGCTACCAGTACATCCATGTTGGCAGATCCGGATCGAATGGATTTGAATCCTCCGATGTAGAAACCTTTTCCTGTGTAGAATTGCACCGGAGTGGCCAGGGCCAAGAAAAGCGAATTAATCCAGGGGGCTTGAATCCAGTTTCCAAACAGTCCCGCATCGCGGCCCATACTGAGAATGAACAGGGGCAGCGTGAAACCCAATCCCACCCAGAAGGCTTTCCGTTCTTTTTGTATCTCCTTTTTCCGTTCAGCCTCTTCTTTATTCTTCTCCTCGGGGAAAATAGCTTCGTATCCTGCCCATTTCACCACATCGGAGATGGTTTTTAAATCACTCAGGTTCGGATCATAAACCACTGTCGCGGTTTCGGTAGCAAGGTTTACATTGGCTGATAATAATCCCGGGACCTTTTTTTTCAGAGACCGTTCGATAGTAAGACTACAATTGGCACAGGTCATACCACGAATTGTTAGATCAATCTTTTTTGATTTTTTGGCCATATTTAGGTTGGATTTATTTCGTCTTATTAATCTTCCAGGGTTGCAACCAGTATGGCTTTGATGGTATGCATCCGGTTTTCTGCTTCATCAAATACCACTGATGCCTCTGATTCAAAGATATCATCGGTAACTTCCATACTCTCAATCTGGAATTTTTGATAAATGTCCTCTCCCACTTTTGTTTCACGGTTGTGAAATGCGGGGAGACAATGCAGGAATTTCACATTGGGATTACCGGTTTGTTCAAGTATATTTTGATTCACCTGGTATGGTTTTAAAAGAGTAATTCTCTCTTCCCAGACGGATTCCGGTTCTCCCATGGACACCCAGACATCGGTACAGATAAAATCCACATTTTTGACGCTGCTTGAAATCTCATCGGTAATGGTAATTTTAGCTCCGGTTTCCCGGGCAATCTGTTTACAATCGCTGACCAGCCGGGGATTGGGCTGAAAGGCCCCGGGAGAAACAATGCGGACATCCATTCCCATCTTGGCTGCTCCTGCCAGGAATGAATTTCCCATGTTAAACCGGGCATCTCCCATATAACAGAATGAGATGTCATGCAGCTGCTTTTGAGAGTGTTCAATCATGGTCATAAAATCAGCTAAGACCTGGGTGGGGTGGAATTCATTGGTCAGTCCGTTCCATACCGGTACGCCTGCATAGCTAGCCAGTTCTTCGATAATGTTTTGTCCGAATCCTCGATATTCAATTCCATCATACATCCTGCCCAGAACCCTGGCAGTATCTTTAATTGATTCCTTATAACCGATTTGTGATCCGGTGGGTCCGAGATAGGTAACCTGGGCTCCCTGGTCTTTGGCTGCCACTTCAAAGGCACAGCGGGTTCGAGTCGAAGTTTTTTCAAATATAAGAGCAATCTGTTTTCCGGTTAGGTGTTGTTGTTCGGTACCCGTATTTCTGGCTTTTTTTAAATCCAGAGAAAGATCTAAAAGGAATTGAATTTCTTCAGGTGAAAAATCCAGTAATTTCAGGAAGTGTCGTTTTTTCATATTAATTGACATTTGTTACCTCCAGGGAGTTTAAATTTTAAACAGTATATTACTCTAAAATTAGCATTTTGGCAAACCTTATGGTATCATAAAAGATCATAAAGCCAGACCTATTCGATTAACCCAAAGTATGGTCAAGGAGGATTTATGAATAAATTCACTTTAATTTCATTGGTGATTGTTTTAATCGTGCCAAATGTTATCCTTGGAAAAAAAACTGCCACTTTCCCGGATCTGTTGAAACCCAGGGGAATGGTCATTGAAGAGGATAGAATATATATTACCGAGGAAACAACAGTATATGTTTATTCCGGTCAGGATTATACCTTGATAAAAAAATTCGGAAAGTCCGGTGAAGGACCAGGGGAATTTCTGCGTTTCGTAGCTGTCACGCCGCATAAAAATCATTTGATCATCAACAGTGCCGGAAAGATATCACTCTATAGCAGAGAAGGAGAATTTATTAAGGAAGTCAAAGCAGCCGGAGGAATAAGCTTTTTCTACCAGCCCCTGGGGAAAAGTTATGTAGGAATGGGGATCAGTCTGGAGGACAATACCCGGTACCAGAGCATTAATCTGTATGACTCCAGTTTGAAAAAAATTAAAACCCTCCTGAAAAGAGAATCAGATACCCAGCCCACCAAGGGGGTTATCAAATTGTTGCATACCACCCTTCAATATTTGACTTTTGAGAACAAACTTTATATTGTGGATGGCAAAGATTTTGAGATAAAGGTTTTTGATAAAGATGCCAAAGAACTGATGACCATCAGACGAGATTATGAAAGAGTAAAATTTGGAGAAGAAGATAAACAGAAAATATTTGAGGAAATAAAGAGTAGTCCCCGGCAGAAGCAGTATTTTGACATGATCAAAAAAATGGCGGTTTTCCCTGATTATTATCCGGCCATTGTGGCCCTATTTCAGCGCGATGATTTTGTATATGTGATGACCTTCAGGCGGCAGGGTGATAAATATGAATTTTTTATCTTTGACGGGAACGGAAATTTTTTAAAAAAGATATTTATTCCCTTTGTCTTCCAAACTGCCATGACCCCGTATCCCTTTTCCATAAAAGATAACAAGTTGTTCCAATTAATTGAAAATGAAGATACCGAGGAATGGGAACTTCATGTTGCAGATATAAAATAAGTACAGCTGGGATCTTGTTTGAATTGCTGTTTGGCAATACCATAAATAAATTGTAAAATAGGGTTGATGGAAGAGAAAGCGGTTTTATTGTTTTCCGGAGGCATTGATTCCACCACTGCCCTCTGCTGGGGGATGACACAATTCAGCGAGATACAGGCATTGCTTTTTTTTTTATGAGCAGAAGCATTCGATTGAGGTGAATATGGCGGAAAAAATAGCCACCGCATTCAATATTATCTATCATAAAATTAACATCCCCATGAAGGATCTGGTGGTTTCTGCTTTAACGGATCAAAATAGAGAAATTCCCGATTCCCTGAATGCTGCCAAAGACAAAAACGGTATTCCCTATACCTATGTCCCTTTCCGGAATGGAATTTTTCTCTCTCTGGCGGCTGCATATGGAGAATCCAGAGGTATTTTCAATTTGATCACCGGATTTAATGTGGTGGATACTCCGGATTATCCGGATACCACCGAAGTTTTTGTGACCCGGATGGAAGCAGCCATCAATCAGGGGACCTCTTCGTCAATAACCGGACAGCGGTTCAGGATTCATGCCCCTCTGATAAAAAAGACCAAACCGGAAATCATTCAGACGGGGCTTGGTTTGGGAGCTGATTATTCTTATTCTATATCCTGCTACAGAGGAAACGAAGTTCCCTGTTTTGCCTGCCCCGCATGCGAAATCAGAATGAAAGCCTTTAAGAAATTGCATATGGAAGATCCTCTGGTATTAAGATTAAAAAAGGAGGGCAGGTTATGAGCTGGGAACTGGTGGTTAAGCAAAAATTTTCTGCTGCACATTTCCTGGAAAACTACAAGGGAAAATGTGAAAAAATGCATGGCCATACCTTTCAGGTGGATGTGTATCTCAGAGTTAATAAGCTCGACAAGGTGGGTATCTCAATTGATTTTAAAAATATAATGGAGTATTTAAAGTCCGTTTTACCCGACCATCAGGTTCTTAATGAGATATTTGACTTTTCTCCTTCTGCTGAAAATTTAGCCCGTCATTTTTTTCATCTGATAAAAAGGAAATATCCGGTTTCGAAGGTAATAGTCTGGGAATCTGAGAATGCTGCAGCTAGTTATTCGGAAGAATAGTCATTCCATTTCAGAGACGGATAAACACAAAGCTTTTCAGAATGATATGGTTACCAAATGCACATAAATGAAATTTTCTGGTCTGTTCAGGGAGAAGGTTTGAGAACCGGTTTTCCCTCAATATTTGTTAGATTAACAGGATGTACCCTTCAGTGTTCGTATTGTGATACCCGTGAGGCCTGGACGCAAGGAAAAAAAATGGATGTGAATGAGGTTATTTTTAAAATTGAAAAATATAGAAAAGTTTATCCCAACTCTCAGGTGGTGATTACCGGAGGAGAGCCGATGGAACAGGACCTGTCAATTATGGTACGAGATTTAAAAGAAAAAAAATATTTTGTTTCAATTGAAACCAATGGAATCTATTTTCAGGACCTGGATTTAGACTGGTGGACCATATCTCCGAAAGATATTGGCGACTTTTATATTGCTGCGGATTTTTTTGACAAAATGAGTGAGGTTAAACTGATTGTGAATGAAGACTTGAATACTGAAGTGATTAAAAAAATCAGGGATATTCGATGTGATTTCCCTATTTTTTTACAACCCAATTGTCTGGACCAGAACAAGTATCGACGAACCTATGAACTCTATCAAGAATGTCAACAAAGGGGCATCCAAAACCTACGACTGGGAAGCCAATTGCATAAGATTTTTAAAGTAAAATAAAATGATGAAATCCATAAGAGCATTGACTGAACTGAATTCATTGATCCGGGGTGTTTTTCTCAAGAAATATCATATTGTTAATGGGATTCTGTATCTTTTGGATAAATTTTTTGAATTCCCGGTAATTTTCCCTCTTTATAATCGCTTCCGGGATAAAGATTTCTCTGGTTAAATATATTTTTCCTGCTTTGGAATAAGAATTCAGGCTGAAGTAGGCCAGCTTACCTCCCAGGTTATATTCATAGCGTCTGGCGTTCACAGGATTAATAAAATTATAGGTGTCATCAAGCTCTAAGATAAATTCATCTCGGGAATATCTCTTATTGAAAATCTGGAAATCATTTTCCCTGTCCTTTAAAGACACATCCATATAAAAAAACGGAGGGAAAATTTTAAAATAGGTATATGGACCCTGGCGGGTGAGCATGTCTTCATATTTCAGTTTGAATTCCATCTCCAGATTCTCATTTATTTTATCGAAGTTTTTAAAATCCGGACCGTGTACCAGTCTGGCTGATTTCTCTCTCAACATCCGGTTGAAAAATATTTTTCGTCGGACCTGGGGTTGATCCATGAATATGCGGCGGAATTGTAAATTTAAATCATCTGCCAGTTCAAAGCGAACAGAAACCAGGGCTGAATTTGCATCCATAACATAGTGAAATGTTTTTTTTTCTAATACCCGGTTCGGATGTTGAAACTCAATCATATCAAAATTATCATTACCGATGATCACATTTGCCTCATAGAGGCAAAAACCAAAGGGAATATAACTTTTGCCGGGATGAAAAAGCTGATTATTCCAGAACACACAGACCCTTTCCATCAGATCATCGATGGCTAATTTTTTCTGGATCTCTGAGAATCTCTGGTAGTCATGAAGGGTGAGTGCCGGGTAAATTTTTTTGATTCCCACTGATTTTAACATGGAAACAAAGAGGGCAACGAAATCTTTTATACACCCTTTTTTTTCTTTCACAAATTCGGTTAAGGGCTGAGGATTGAAATCAAGGTGACTCATGACAATCAATTGATAATTGAAGTTTTTTGCCAGGTATTTATATACTGCCAGAACCTTTTCTCTATCACTTTTGCATCCCAATGTCACCTCTTTGGCTAATTTTTTTATTGATCCGTCAACTTCAATATTCTTTATTTTATCCAGTTTTTCTCTGGCAAACGTCTTCCAATCTTTATAGAATGAATAGGCAACCGGATTCCCGGATATCAGGTAGAAAGGGGTGTTATTCTCGTTTTTAATGATTTTTGAGTTTCTGATTTCCCATACATATTTATTATATTCTCCTTTTTTTTCTTTTGAAAAAGTGAATTTATTTTTATCAAAATGGGTATTTATTTTGAATTGGGCTGGGAATTTGATGGAGAACTTCTTGTACATAAAGGGATTCGCCTCCTGGAAATGTTCTATCCCGGTTACCGGTTCCCTACGGCTGTTGGTGAAGGTGTATTCCAGTACAATGAAATATCCAGGATCAATCTGGGGAAAATTAATAATGGTTTCACGATAATTGATCAATGGGTTCATGATAGAACTCCGGGTATTTAAATCATTAATTTGATTTTCAGGGACAGGGATTCGCTTTCCCTCTGGAGTAATGGTGAAACAATTCCCAAGTCTGATTTTTTCAAATTCGGCATGGTAAGGAAGTTTAAGGTCAGAAAAGGCTTTTTTTCCTTTGAAAGTAAGAATTTTTTTAATATACAAAACTTTTTTTTCAAAACTGTAATCTGGATTAATTGTCAACTCAATGCTGTTATACACATTGACAGCAGAGGCATCTTTATATTTTTCCAGACCGGGCACATTTTTGATTAAGTTATCTATCTTATCTGCAGACAAATTGAAATAGAATAAGAACATGAAGCATAATAAAAAAGTTGCGAGCATGATCTTTTTAATCATTTTTACCCCCTGAGTCAGTGATGATATACAGGTCATCATTTTTAAATAATTCAGCAATTTTTTCCTTTATGGCTAAGAATTGTTCTTTTTTGAAATGGATTTGTGAAGTCTCAAAATGGGTGATGATTCTCAGATTTTTTCCTTCTGTTTGTGATTTAATACTGGTTTTAAATCCCATGAAATCAATGGCCTTCATTTCAGGGATAGAGGGCGATTCCAGGAGAGATGGAAAATCAATTTCATAATCGATATCCAGGCTGAATGCTCCATCCATTTTAAAATCATATCTCCGGACACTCAGATTAAATGGGGCCATGATGTAATTATACAGAAGGTGCATTTTAAAATTAATGGCATCAAAGGGGATGAAAATTTTCTCATTTAACAGTGAGGTGTAGTCTGGGATATCTATCCGGGTTGTGATACTCATATTTTTGGTTTTATCACTGTAATCTGCATATTCAAAATCCACAAGTTCTGTATTGGGATGCAGTATCTTTACGATAGAAGAAACCATGTTTTTTATCTCATGAGGAGTTAAACTGGCAAAATGGTTTCTCAGTACGGTATCGGCAAATCCAGAAAATAGAAAATCAATCATCCCGGATGCCTGACCTGTATCATCCAGTTTTATTTGAATATTAAGGGTTGAATTATTTTTTTCCGGTGGTGAGACTGGAGTTAAACGCAGGGTGTCCCCTTTTTTGGAGGCAATCAAATAGGTATTATCTTCCATATATTTGGGTAAGAAATCTTTGGTATTCTCATTGGTGGGATCATAGATATATTCCGGTTGGCCGTTCGGATCATAGGAAACGGTGATGGCATGGTTAAACCATAATACCGGTACTTTGAAATTTAATCGATAGCCGGCTGAGATTAAAATCACATCCGATTTTATACCCGCGATACGGAACATGGCTGCCAGTAGGGCTGCTTTATCCCTGCAAACCCCTCCCCGGGTATCAAAGGTATAGGAAACGTCATGAGGTTCGAAGCCCGGACGGTATTTTTCTCTGTCCACCCCCAGATACCGGACCTTATTGGCAATCCAATAAAATATGCGGGTCAATTTTTCTTTTCTGGTTTTGGCCCCTTTTGTCAGTTCTCTGGCTTTTTTTTTCATGGCCCGGGTCACTTTCATATGGGGTTTTGTAATATGGTAATACCAGCGGGATATTTCTTCCCAGGATTTTATTGTGGTCATGACCATATGATGGGCCATCAGGTGATATGATTCCATGTGGGGTTCATGAACAATAATCGGAATATTATTAACATTCCATTGATAGATCATGTCATCCCCATTATTCTCTTTACTAAATTGATAGCTTAAACCGTTGTTATTCAGATCATAAATGTATAGATGACGGGTGCCCGGTAGAATCAGCTTTTTATATTTATTCAAATAGGGAACAAGATCTTCGATGCCAAAAAATCCGAAAAAGTGTTTTTCCATCGGAGTTTTTTTTATTATTATTTTATGTCTGGTAAAGATGATGTCTCCAACCTGAACATCCGGAAGTTCTCCAACTTTCACCTTGGATAGGTTGGAGTAAATATTAAGCCCTCCCATCGAGGTATCATCCTTTTCCTTTAATAATACGGCTGGGTCAAACGGAATAACGGTCCTGTCCGGTTTGATTATTTCGATGGTCTGTACCTCTATTTCTTGGTAATCGGTATTGATTCTGAATTGAACTGAATTGTTTTTTCGGGCTTTCTCGGTTAAAATTTTCCGGTAGTTTTCAGTGATTGTGGCGCCCAGACATTTTCCATTCAGGGTGGTGGTTTCATTTTGAATATAAACGGAATCACTTTTGGGAAAATCCCGATCCGATACTTTTTCAAGCATTTTGATGGCCGTTTGCTTAGGTACGTACTCTCCGTAGATAAAAAAAGAGAATAACATCAAGCCTAAGAGCAAAACTTTTTTCATTTGATTCTCCTGGATATGGATTTTATTATTAGTTTAATCGTAATTAAATTTATACGATGTTTTCGATGATTGGGTTCAGGCTTAAAATTAAAGCAAAAATTTCTGCGGCACTTTGCATGATATACGAAGTAGAAAATCGAATATTGACGATTGCATTGGCACCTAAATTTTTAGCTTCCTCAACCATACGATCCAATGCTTGTTCTCTTGCTTCAGCCATCATTTTGGTATAATCAGAGATCTCACCTCCAACAATATTTTTAATATAAGGGGTCACTGTTTGGCTGTTGATAATTTTATGTTTGATTTTTTAAAGGAAAATCCCCGCCTGTCCATATTGTCAAATTGTCAAGCACCGTGACCCTTTTCGTAGACAGTTGCTATCAAATACTACAAAAGGTTATCTTTCTACAGACCAAGTTCCGGTCTGAGGATTACCATATTCGTCCCACTCCCAGGTTCCACTTAAATGATTTTCATCAGTAAATGTACCCCTCATAGTTAAGGTATCCACACCCAATCCTAAGCTGATTGCCAGTTCACTACCGTCAAAAGTCCAGGGTCCTTGGAGGTTACTACCAAGAGTTTCAATATATCCTGTAGCAGTACCGGAGGATATGCCTCCGCTGAAAGTGAATTCCGAATAATAATTTATTCCTGGTTCATCATCATTTTGTGCTAAACCTGTCCACTTATCCCCTCTCACATCAATAATGGCTGTAGCAGTTAAAGTATGATTGCTGTTCATGGTAATGGAACCAGTGGTAGAAGCACCGATGCTGTTCAGGGTAACTGTCAGGTTTCCAAATTTAGGTTGTGAAGAGTAGCTGTAGTAAACCACATCATTTTCTGAATGGGAATAAGTTCCTGTGGCTGGAGTTCCGGTTACCCCTTCTCCCACACTAACAGTCAAAGTATACTGTGCTGCTTCTTCGGTGGTTTTACATCCAGGGTAAAATATTAATCCAGTAAATCCAATAAACAACAATAAAGTCAACACCTTTTTTTTCATTTTTTCTCTCCTTTAAATGAATCTGAAAAAATATTATATATTAAAAAAAATAATGTCAAGTTTTAGTTTACGCTTGTTTATCTTTTTTGGTTTTATACTGTCACGGCAGTACCGTAAGCAAAAATTTCTGCGGCACTTTGCATGATATACGAAGTAGAAAAATCTGGACCGGTCAAATTTATATGGTTCCTCCATTCATTGAAACTGGGAACCTGATCAAAATTGATACCAGAGATGGTTCATATATTGAGCGAGTAAATAAATAAAAACCAGTTTAAAAATATCTGATTTATTTTGTAGTCACAATTGAATTTTCTTTTATTTTGTTTCTTTTTACATTTCGAATTAAAATCCTGGTAAGATTAAAAAAGAGTATGCTAAATAAAAAATAAATCCAACTTTTTGAAAACCGTCCCTGTTCAATCAAGATCTGTCTTTTTCGAAGTTCTCTTTTGCGATTATAAATTTTGAAATATTGGGAGATTACTTTATCATTGATATTTTTCCAGGTTCGTTTCTTTGAATACCTTAATCCATTATCCTGTAATCTTTTGAATAATTTTTTTTCGGATATCAATCTTTTACAGCATTGATAGAAAGATTCAGCATCCTTTGATTTGGCGATCAATCCTCCTTTTGAGTTATTAACAATTTCTTTGCAACCGCCTTTATTAGATACCACACTTGGAATACCTGAAGACAAAGCTTCTTGAACTACATTACCAAATGTTTCTGTAGTTGATGGAAAGAGAAAAATATCAGCACTGGCATAGGCTTCTGAAAGTTTTTTCCCACTAAGATATCCGGGAAAAATCGCCTCAGGCATACTTTTCATAAGTTTTTCCTCAATTGGACCTGTCCCCAAAAGTACAAAAAGAGTATTTTTTGGTCCCCTTTCTTTAAATAAATTATAGATTTCAATAAAAGTTTTTAGATCTTTGTACCAAACAAAACGTCCGCTATATAGAATCACATTTTTTCCATCAGCTCCCCATTGAGTTCTAAGGGTTTTAGATCTGAAAGTCGGATTAAATTTTTTTATATAAATTCCACGAGTCCATATTTTGGTGTTTTTTATACCTTTTTCTTTTAACTTCTGTTCTATTTCTTTGGTAGGAACAAAAACGATTTCTGCCTGATTATAAAACCATTTAAAATATTTCCAGACTGAATCCTTTAAGAAATCTATCTTGTAAGATTTTAGATAAGAGGGAAAATCTGTATGATAAGACATGACCAATGGTATTTTCTTCTTTTTTGCATATTTGATCATAAATATTCCTATCAAGTCCGGGGTGGCAATATGAATCATATCAGGTTTAAAAGCATCGAGTTGTTTTTTTATTTTGAAGTTTGGAATAGCGATTTGGTATTCTGGATAAAAGTATAGGGGAATCGCTGGAATCTTAAATAGGGATAATCCTTTTTTCTTTTGAAAAGTAATAGAAAAAGCCCAGATTCCCACTTTGATATTCCTCTTTAATAATGAATCTGATAATTCATATAGGGTTTTAGTAGCACCATCTTGATTTTTTATAAACATACCGGCGTAAATTGCTACTTTCATTAAATCTACTCCATTATATCCGGATAAAAATCATTATATTTTTATTCCTCCTTTTTATTTAAAAACCGAGATGATTCCAGTGAAACCAAGATAATACAAACATGTTCCAATGACACAGCCTGATATAATGATAAAGAAAGCTTTTCTTTTTTCGATTTTTAATGAAATTGCAAAAATACTTCCTGAAAGTGCGCCTCCGGCATAAGGAAGTGCTGAAATCAATAAAACTCCTGTATTACCAATTTTTTGAAACTTTTTTTTGCTGTTTTGGACCTTTGGTTGGTATTTTTTTGATAGTTTTTGTTTAAATCGTTTTAGGAAAACAAAATGTTTTGAAAAATAGTCAAAAAAGTTGAGTAAGATTATGGTTTGTATGATGTCACTAACAATAACCAGTAAAGAGATTTTAAGCAGACTAAAGTTAACCAGCAGACCATAGGGGAAAGACCCTCTACGTCCGAGAGCATATTGAATACAGAAAAAAATAATCAGTTTATCCAATGAAAACCTCATTCCATTCATTTGTTATTAACACACATTAATGTTACCAAGTTTGGTCTCCCAATTATAAAATGTGGTTAAAATTTCAATTTTTCCTGGGTAAAAAGTCCCATTTTTAAAAATGAGACTTTTTACCCAATCATATGACTAATTAAACTTTGAAAGGTTTATTCAATGAGGTATGTTGAAATAAGCATACATTTCATATAGAATTTTATTGTTTTTATAAATACTAACCTGTTTAAATTTAATTATTATTTGATTATAAACTGGAGGTTAAGTTATGAGGATGGGAAAGATTGGAATTGTAATTAAAGATGTGATAAATTACCGTCATCCGGAAACTTACCAACAAGAATTGAACTGCCAGTGTAGAGTAGCAGTACTACCCATGTCAATTCTTTTGGCTTTATCTTGGATACCCTTTAGCTTTCTGGATAGAGCAATACATCCTGATACCGCACCCATTTTCTATATAAGATGGGGATTACCGGTTATAGCATTTATTGGACTGATATTTCAGCTTATCCCTTATCCCAAAAGCTGGAAATCTTTTTTTGCTAAGAATAAGAGTTATGTCCTGGCTTTTTTAATCATGGGATATTTACAGTTATCCACTAGCCTTATTCTAGGTTTGGTAACTGCTGATCCAATTTATATGGGTAGTTACTCCTCAGTAATACTTCTTTTACCTCTTTTACCTTTTAAAGTAAAACATTCCCTTATGTTATTTGGTTTATCTTTGGGTATATTTATTATATTAGGTTCAATTTCAGGTATGGATTTTGACTCTAGTAGAGAAATTTATGGCTTGTTCAATTTGGTTTCAGCTTCTGGTATAGCACTTGTAGCAATTTTCATCTTGGATATGATGAGAAAGAACCATTATTTAAGGAGCCTGGTGATTCAAAGAAAGAGAGATGAAAAAGTTAGACTTTTTTGCCAAAAGTATGGAATTTCCAGCCGTGAGCAAGAGATTGCCTATTTGATAATAGAGGGGAAGAGCAACAGAGAGATTGAAGACAAACTTTATATTTCAATAAAAACTGTAAGAAATCATATATACAATATATACCAAAAAATGGATGTGAATAGTAGGCTTCAGTTTATCAATTTAATTAATAATATTAAAAATAAAACTTGATTATATATAGAACAAAACGGGGACGGAGGATGACAATTTGACATTTTACAGAGATCCCACCTCCAACAATATTTTTAATATAAGGGGTCACTGTTTGACTGTTGATAATTTTATGTTTGATTTTTTCAAGGAAAATACCCGCCTGTCCATATTGTCAAATTGTCTAGCACCGTGACCCTTTTTGTGTAAAATTCGAATGACCAGGTGTTTTTTGAGCTTTATTTTATATTATCAAAATCCTGGAGTGTACCAAAATGGAACACTCTGATTTCTTCAAAATCCTTTACTGATGCCGATTTCGGGGATTTTAAAAAAAAGTGTTCCAAAGCTGGACACTTTTTCTTGAATGCCTGGGGACGACTGATAATACAGCATTTCGAGGATTTTTTTAAAAATAAAGTGTTCCAAAACGGTAAACCTTAATACTTAAATATTGGGTAAAAACCTTCAATGATTTTTCAAAAAATTTCAAAAGCCTTATCTATAAAGGGTTTCCATGTTTTTTTTTTGAGACCTGGCATGAAAATTGCCATATAGTCTGTAGGTCTAAAAGTTTAGCTGAAATGAACTTTATATGGAAAGGGGAAAAATGAAAGAAGTAATTTGTATTGTTTTATAATGGCGTGCCCCCTTAGTTAGTCTTTAGCAACCGGACTTCCGGGAAGCTGTGATCTGTAAACCCGAAAAAGGAAGAGACCACTTAAGCTTTTTGGGCCTTATAAGAAAAGGTTTTGAAAGTTTAACCTAAAAACTTTTGACAATACGTGAAAATTAAAAAGGAGGTTTTTAATGAAAAAAGAAAAAACGCTTTCTTTAAAAATTGTATTTTCAACTATCTTGCTCCTGAGCTCGATTTTTTTCCTGGAAGCAGCCTACAACGATAACATTACCATTAGAAATTGGGATCTTCCTACATCGGTTTTTTCCCCTGATGTCAGGATAAACACTACTCCTCCCGACTATTTTGCCACTGCTCTCTCCCAGGATGTGAAATTGATTAAGAGCGAGAACAAAATCTATGTGAGGTTCCAGGCTAACTGCCTGGATCGCATCCCCAATAACGGTGTT
>DAOWKX010000069.1 GCA_030639705.1 Candidatus Aminicenantota bacterium | reverse complement strand
TCGAAAGCCGTGGCAGTAAGATCAATAATGCTCCCCGAAGCATATATTATATTGCCTCATCACCCTGTGGTTGTAAAAAAAATGAGGGAACACGGAATCATAATCGAAAGAGTAAAATCGGATTTTATGTCAACTGTGGAAGAGATCCGTTTTGAGAAAATAAAACCATCAACTCGAATTTACCAGGGTCATATCCGGTTGGATTGTAAAGTCCATTATCAGTTAAAAGAAATATTGATTCCTGCAGATTCCCACTTGATTTCACTGAATCAGCCACTCGCAAGACTGGTACCTGTCTTGCTGGAGCCGGAATCGAAAGACAGCCTGGTTTCCTGGGGATTTTTCAACAGAGAAATAGTATCACAATGGTCTGGTAAACCACGATTATACCCGGTCTATCGTTTACCAAAGCTTGAACTGCCTGTTGAACTCCTTCAAGATTACTGAATAAAATATTTTTCAATACTTTGCTGCCCCACATTCCCTTCAAGCATTGACAAAATATTCTTTATTTTCAATAATATTTCAAAGGGAACTATCTCATGTTACTTTGGGTAGAACCAATATTATCAAATTAATCGACTTCAAATGAAAAAAGCAATTATGGTTTTGTTGATAAATATGGTGACACTGGGAGCTCTTTACTCAATGGAAGGGTTTCGATTTGAACACATATCCAGCACGGACGGACTCTCGGATAACAGCATCAATTGCATTCTTCAGGACCGGCAAGGCTTCATGTGGTTTGGTTGCCTTGACGGGCTAAATCGCTATGACGGTTATAACTTCACCATATACAATAAAATGCTGGATAATCCCAATAGTTTAAGGCACAATGCTATATTTGCCCTCTGTGAAGATCATAAGGGTTATATATGGGTGGGCACCTGGGGAGGAGGATTGGCAAAATTTGATAAAAAAACCGAACAATTTACACCCTTCCAAAATCAGCCGGATGATCCCCATTCGATTAGTGACGATCGTATCATATCTATTTATGAAGATCATAAAGGAACAATATGGGTGGGAACAGATGGCGGAGGTCTTAACCATTATGATCAGAAAAGTAATAAATTTATCCGCTATCAACATGACCCTGATAACCCCAACAGCCTAAGTCATGATAATATTACCGCAATCCTCGAAGACCGGAAAGGAGATCTCTGGATCGCTACCAAAGGAGGCGGACTGAATCGGCTGGATCGTAAGAAAAAGATTTTTAAACATTACCAGCACAATCCAGCTGATGATCAAAGTCTCAGTAACAATACAATCTGGTGTTTAATTGAAGATCATACCGGCATACTCTGGGTAGGTACCGAAAACGGATTGAATAAATTTAATCGAAAAACCAATTCTTTCCAGCATTACAAAAATCAGCCCAAAAATCCAAATTCACTGAGTGATAATTTTATTCAGGCACTCTATGAAGATCGCGAAGGGAACCTCTGGATAGGCACCTATCAAGGGGGCCTGAATATATTTGATCGAAATCGGAGAAAAATATTTCGTTACCACAGTATTCAAAGTGATCCCTATTCTCTCACCAGTGAACGAATTCTATCCTTATTTGAAGATCAGTCGGGAATCATCTGGATTGGAACCTATGGAGGCGGAATCAATAAAATCAACAAAGAAAAAATGAAATTCCGTTACTACTCACTCTATCCCCATTTACACAGCGATTCAAATCACCAATTTGTCAAATCAGTTTATGTTGATAGTCATGAACGGCTTTGGGTTGGTACTCTTAGCGGCTTGAAGTATGTCAATCGAAATACCGGTGATATTCACCATTACAATCATTCGCCAGAGAATCCGCAAAGCATCAGCTCCGACAATGTGGTTTGTATCTGCGAAGATCCTTCAGGTATACTCTGGATAGGAACCTGGGGCGGTGGCCTGAACCGTTTTGATCCTGAAAGCGAATCATTTTTCCATTATCGATATGATCCCAGTGATCCCCATAGTATCTCCAATGATATCATTCTGGATGTCTTTTTGGATAGTAAAAATGAATTATGGATTGGAACTGACTTCGGAGGACTATGCAAATTTGATCGGGTAAATAATCGCTTTATTCGTTATACCCATGATCCGTCAAACCCAAATAGCCTCAACAACAATATTATAATGAATATATGCGAAGATCATTTAGGAATTTTCTGGATCGGGACTTACGGAGGAGGATTAAATAAATTTGAACCTCAAAAGGGAACATTTACCCACTACTGCCATAACCCTGATGATGCAAACAGTCTCAGCCATGATGTTATACTCAGCATTCTTGAAGATCAAAAAGGAATTCTCTGGATTGGAACCATGGGAGGGGGGCTTAATAAATTCAATCGAGAAAACACTAGATTCACTCGCTACGGGGTAAAAGACGGCCTTCCAAATAATAGTATCTTGGGTATTCTTGAAGATTCAAACGGAAATCTCTGGATGAGTACCAATCTCGGACTGGCAAGATTTGATCTTCAAACAAACTCCTTTACTAACTATAATGTGAAGGATGGACTCCAGAGCAATGAATTCAACATGTGGGCGTACTTTAAGAGCAGCAGCGGGGAAATGTTTTTCGGCGGTATCAACGGTTTGAATTCTTTTTATCCGACCACCATTAAAGACAACCAGTTCATTCCCGAAATTGTATTCACTGAAATAAAAAAATATGGACTTAACTCACCAGAAATCAAACATTTTTTTAACAATGATTCCATACGATTTTCTTATAAAGATTCAATCTCCTTTGAATTTGCCGCCTTGGACTATACCAATCCTGAAAAAAATCAATATGCTTACATGCTGGAGGGTTTGCATGACGAATGGGTTCATCTTGGTAATAAACATGAAATAACATTTGCCAAAATGACACCGGGACAATATAATCTCAAGGTCAAAGGGACAAATAGCTCAGGCAAATGGAATGAACAAGGAGCCACTTTCATCCTGATCATCACTCCACCCTTCTGGCAAACCTGGTGGTTCAGAATGATCATGGTGATCGTAATCAGTTTTTTTATATACCGATGGCATTCCACCCGTATGAAAAAACAGGAAGCCCGATTAAAAACCGAAACCTTATTGGAGCGTTTTTTTATTAAAAATAATATATCTGCAAGAGAAAGAGATGTAATTCTTCTAATATTGAAAGGGAAGAGTAATAAGGAAATTGAAGATGAACTTTACATTTCATTGGGTACGGTTAAGAATCATATTTACTCCATCTATCAAAAATTGAATATTAACAGTCGTGTTCAACTGGTAAATTTGATTAAAAATCTAAAAAATTTATAAAGGACTCACTGTTCTTGAAATGACCAAAATCCACCGCCTAAATTTGGATATTTCCCCAAAATCAAGCAGGCGTGTCGGCTTCCCTTTGAACGGCTTGCGAATCCCATTTCTCGCCAATATCGAAAATGGGCAATATAGGGAAGATGCAGTGCATCATTCTGAATTTTGCCTGGTTTGTGATACAAACGTGCAAAATAGCTCCAAAAAACGAGAAACGTTTTTGGGTAAAGTGAAAAGGGATAGCGACTACAGCCTGCGAAAAATTTGATGGTGAATTAAGGTAATGCTCGGTTCTTTACAACACCGGAAGATTCATATAAAATAAAACCCTGAGGATAAATGGATATTCAATTCAGTGGAAAAGTGGTATTAATAACCGGAGCATCCAGCGGAATCGGGAGGGCTACTACTATTGGCATTAATCGAAAACCCAAACCTGAATGAAGGAGAAAGGGTAAGTATTTTAAAGAATAGAAAAATAGGGGCTATGGTGGTTGAGAAGGTAGTACAGAAAAATGACTGGTTGATCAATAATGCTATATTACGATTGTTGTTGAAAAATCCCCACCTGCCAACAAACAAGATTCTGTTTATATTGTCGAGGATTAAAATGTCGGATTTACTTAAAATCATAAATGATGAAAGTATCAATCCGGGAATCAGAAAAATAGCCTCTGGTCTTTATTCTCAGGAGAATAAATAACCAATATTTCATGATTTCTATTACTATTGAAATTTACTATGAATTTTTTTAAAATAGTCTTTTGATATTAATCATGTCAGTTGGTTAAATATTTTAATGATTAAATGAAAACAATATGCGGAGTGATGTTTAAATGATACCAGATGTCAGGGTTCGGTTTGCCCCTTCACCTACCGGTTATTTGCATGTGGGAGGCGCCAGAACTGCACTTTTTAATTATCTTTTTGCCCGTCATCATAAGGGTGTATTTATTTTGCGTATTGAAGATACCGACCGTAAAAGATTTCAGGCAGGTGGCCTTGCAGAAATATTTCAAAGCCTTAAATGGATGCAACTGGAGTGGGATGAAGGCCCGGAAAAAAATGGTGATTTCGGACCGTATATTCAATCAGAGCGAAAAGAGCTTTATCATAAACATGCGGAACTATTACTCGAAGAAG
>DAOWKX010000264.1 GCA_030639705.1 Candidatus Aminicenantota bacterium | reverse complement strand
TGCTCAAATCCCCGGATGATTTTAGATCATCAAATACATAGTGGAAACCCTTCTGAATAACCCCCACTATTCTGGACTTTTTTTCCAAAATCTTCCTGTCAACAAAGGATAAAAAATCCTTTTTACTGATCTTTAAAATATCCATTTTATATCTCCTGTGAAACGATAGACAACGAGTATTAACATAATACAAAACCCAAATCTTGTCAAGAAATAAACATAAAAAAAAGTGAAAATTGTTAAATTTTAAACTTTAAAATAAAAAAATATTAAAATCTTTTCATTTTTTAAAAGCCGTTATATAATACAAGCCTTAGAGAATGACTCATGCATGAATTTGCACTGGCTGAAGATATTATCAACACAATTAGCTCCAAAGTGACCGGTCAACTAAAAACAATTTCCCAAATTAATATAGATGTGGGCGCCTTCTCCGGTATTGTAGTGGATTCACTGGAATTCGGACTTCAAATCATTCTAAAAGAAAAGGCCAACACCATGGCTAAAATTAACATCAGGCAGGTTCCCACCATTGCCCGCTGTGAATGCGGGTCCAAATATGAAATCAAAAATATGTTTGATAGTTGCCCATCCTGCCAGTCATATAACCGGAAAATCATTTCCGGAATAGATGTCATGATTCATTCTGTTGAAATAAAAGAAAATGAAGAAAATGCGAATTAAAAAAGTATACAGGGGGTAATGTATATGAAAAAAAAGGTCAATATATCCGCCCAGGATCGAAATCAACTCATTGCGGATGATAACCGAAAACTGTTTGAGAGCAAGGGTGTTTTTACCATCAATATAATTGGTTCACCGGGGTGCGGAAAAACATCAATTCTGGAACACATGTCCAATCACTTCGATGAACAATTTGCAGTGGTGGTGGGGGATGTGAAAACCGCACTGGATTCGGATCGAATTATCAACTCTGGGAACAAAAACGCCTTTGCCATTGAGACCGGAGGCGGATGCCATCTATCAGCTCAGATGATTCAAAACAAATTAAAAGAGATCAACCTGGATCATTTGGATTATCTGTTTATCGAAAATGTTGGAAACCTGATCTGTCCCTCTTCCTTTGACCTGGGGGAGAATTTGAAAATCGCTATCCTCAGCATCCCGGAGGGTGATGAAAAAGTTCGAAAATACCCGACACTGTTTATCCGGGCTGCTGCAGTTATCATTAATAAGATTGACCTTCTAGGGGTGATGGACTACGATATTGAACGAGTAAAACAGGATTGCCGCGTTCACAATACCGAGGTCAAGATATTTGAAACCTCAGCCAAAACCGGACAGGGCCTTGATGAGTGGTATCAATTATTGAGAGACCAGCGTAAATACCTCTTTTCAGAATGAATACTCTTTATTATTCATTATGAAAAGCGGATGGCCAGGCCTGCCCGTAAGATAAAACCATCCCATATTCCCACATCTAAAAGGAGGTATATATTATTGGTGATCTCTCCTTTTATCCCGATATTCAATTGAATAAAGGGAAACACATCAGGGATAAAAAAATCCTCTCCCTGATCCTCAAGATCCTGTTTGAGTTCAGACATTGTCATGGAATCGCTCTGCTCATATGTGTCCAGAACCTGGCCGAGTTGAACCAGTGTGCCGGAAACAGAATAACTCACTTTTGCCTTATCAAACACACTTCCCAAGGCCAATCCAAATCCAAAGGTAATATAGGGATTAAACCGCCATATCGGTTTAATATCCCACCGGAAACTCAAATGGGCGGAAACCGGTGCGATATCAAAATATCCGGTACCCTCCCCCTGAAAAACATGACCCTGCGTGGATTCCAATGTTACTTTAATATCCGGAATTGAAACTGTCATCGAGGTTTTTTCCACAGAAAGACCCATGCTGAATGACCCGTTTTTTCCCTTGGGATACCATCTCAACTCAAGGCCAAAATTCTCACCCGAACTATCAAAATCAATCTCCTGGTTGTAACTCTTCTCTACAATCTCAGGATAATCCTTTTGTATTTCCTCCAGGAGTGGTTCTTTGAGTTCTGTTTGTAATACTTCACCCAGCGCATCTTCGATGGTGGATTTAAGCAGGTTGACACTCCAGGTTCCATAATGAAATCCCAGTTCAAAATGCCCCTTCTGCTTTACTTCTCGCTGGTACTCACTCGATAGTAGAGAAAAATCCAACATCACCAAACAAACAAATAAAACAACAAACAATTTTCTTTTCACTGGTTGACCTTCCCCGGGAATATTTCTAATTTGTCCTTTCATATCAACTGTTTTCCTCGATAAATTTTCTGAAGGAACGGTCATAGGTTTTTTCTGCTTCATCAGAAAAAAAACAGGCGGGCAATTCATTGTACTTTCGGTGATAGGCAATGCATTCACAACATATGCCCTTACGTG
>DAOWKX010000080.1 GCA_030639705.1 Candidatus Aminicenantota bacterium | reverse complement strand
CCGGAAGATCTGGAAGAGGCCCTTAAAAAAATTAAGAGAGAAGAGGATCAGAGCGATGTTTACATTTTGGAAGAAAGTGAGGATTGATCCGGTATCTATTAGTGACAAATCCGATTCAGAATTCGTTTGATAATAAATGTGGCTGCGGTTTTCGGATTACCCGTTGTCCTGACCGGAGGCCCGATACAGGAGGGGCAGCCACGGCTGCATTTGCAGCTCTCAATAACCTGAAGAACTTGATTCAGCAGGGTATCGATTTTTTCATATAAGGTCTCAGAAAATCCAATCCCATTCGGGTAATTGTCGAAGATATAAATGTTGGGTTCAAAATGATAACCGGGATCGGTTTTTTTTCGGAGTGACATTTCTCTGGCTGTATTGATGTGGATTTCGGTTTTGCTGATGTTGTCTTCAACCGACACTCCAATATCCCTCGGTGCACACATAAGAATGACTGCACTGATTTGCCGGATGAGATGTGCCACTCCGTATATGGCTTCGATTTTTTCTTCCGGACTAATGTCAATGGATCCGAGGAAGTCTTCCTTTATGGTAATCCAGAATGAAGTGGTGTGCATATCCTGCTGGGGGAGCTGTAAATCTCCTGCTCCGACATTTTCATTGGTGAAGAATCTTAACTTTTTAAAACCCACCACCTGTGAAAAAACATGAACATCGCCATAAAAATAGTTGTAATTTGTTTCTTTGGTATCATCGAAAATATCAAGTATTGAGATTTTGGTATAGGTGATGGCGTCGGTAAAATAGTCGGAGTTTGATTCCCGAACATAAGCTTTGCGGTTTTCATAATCGAATTCTTCCACCACATACTGTTCGCCTTCCAGGATGTAGATGGCTTTGGGGTGAAGGGTTTCCAGGGCTGAGGAAAAGTCAACTTCGGCAATGATTTTGTTACCCTGTGATCGGTCCACCACCACAAAATTATCTGATGTAATCCGGTTAATACTCACTGCATCGGCCGGATATCCTTCTTCCGTCCAGAACCATTTGTCTTTTTTTTTAAAAAGAACTTCATTTTCCGAAAGATAGTTCAGGATTTCTTCCAGATTTTCTCTTCCGAATTTGTCTCCTTTCACAAAAGGGAGCTCAAAGGCCGCACATTTAATATGTTCGATCAGAATGGTCAGGTTATCCGGATTTATCAGGCCCATTTCCGGAGATCGTTCGGAAAAGTACTCAGGATGATTGACTATAAACTGGTTGACAGGAGATGAAGAGGAGACCAGGACTCCGATTGATTTGCTGGATCGCCTGCCTGCCCGTCCGATTCTTTGCCAGGTAGAGGCAATGGTTCCCGGATAGGCTGCCAGTACTGCTGCGTCCAGGGAACCGATATCAATCCCCAGTTCCAGTGCATTGGTTGAGACAACGGCCTGAATCTTTCCGGATCTCAAGCCCCTTTCGATTTCACGTCTTTTTATCGGGAGGTATCCGCCCCGGTAACCCCGTACTTTTCCCACATCGGTCAGACTTTTTTCAAAATCACTCTTTAAATATTTCACTAATATTTCAGTAACCAATCGGGAGTTGGCAAAAGTAATCACCTGGAGATCATTTTTCAGAAATATGCCGGTAATCAAACGGGCAATTAAAACATAGGATTTTCGAATACCAAGCTGTTTATTGATGACCGGGGGATTGAAAAAAATAATATGTTTTTCACCGTGAGGCGATCCGTTTCTGTCAACCAGAATCACCTCGTCTTCAATCAGTCCTTCAGCCAATTCTTTTGGATTGGCGATGGTGGCAGAGGACATGATAAAAACAGGTTGGGAACCATAGAAATGACAGATGCGTTTCAGCCTGCGTATAATATTGCTCATGTGGGAACCGAATACACCCGTATAATAATGAAGTTCGTCGATAATCACATATTTTAGATTTTCAAACAAATTGATCCATTTGGTGTGGTGGGGGAGGATACCCGAGTGTAACATATAGGGATTGGTGAGAACAATCTGGGCATTTTTCCGAATTGATTTTCTCATGCTTTGCGGGGTGTCGCCGTCATAGGTGTATAATGCCAGGCTATCGGACAATAAGCGGTTCACTTCGAAGAGTTCGGACAGCTGGTCCTGGGAGAGTGCTTTGGTAGGGAATAGATACAGTGATCTTGAAGAAGCGTTTTTATACAGTGCATTAAGGGTAACGGCATTGTAGATCAGGGTTTTTCCCGATGCAGTCGGTGTGGCAACCACCAGATTATTACCTTTAAGGACTTCTTCGATACCCTGAGCCTGATGAGAGTATAATTGGTTGATTCCTTTTCGTTTATATACCCGGATCACTTGGGAAGAAAGTTTTTCCGGGAAATCTTTGAATTCACCGTTAAATGCACTGATTTTAAAGACGTTAGCGCTGCTTAATGAATCATTCTTCAATTTAAAGATATCTTTCAATGCCCGTTCTATTTTAATATCTTTATCATCATTCATGGATGTAAAGTATCATAATGATAGCCCATAGTAAACCTCCAAATATTTTTTGTAGTTGCTTCCGGGAATATCTTCCAGCCATTCTTCGCTCATTGCGGGGCACGCTCAGAAGAAATTCCCTCTCGCGTATATGAATTTACTAAAAATAAATAAAAAAAAATGGCTTGATTTTGAAGAATTGAATGTGAATATGATAGGAATGTCAAAACAAATATTAAGATTGATGATAAAATATGATAAAGGTATGCTCATATAAATCTAACAATAATATTATAAAACAATTGACATTCCGGAAAATCTATACTATTATTTATCATGAAAAGGAGTTGCTCGGATGAATCATGACGCATTTACCCTGAAATCCAATAGTGCCATCGAGTCAAGTGTTAACATTGCCAGGGAGCATAGACATCAGGAGGTCACTCCCCTGCATCTAACCCGGAGTATTTTAGCTGATTCCAAAAACATTGTTCCCGAGGTGATCAAGAAGATTGGCATTGATATTTCCAGAATAACCATAAAAATAGATGAGTCCCTGAAAAAAATACCGTCTGTTCAGGGTGGTGAACAATATGCCAATAAAGCCTTTAAAGAGGTTCTAAATGAAGCCACCTCAATTGCCAGACAATTTAAAGATGATTATGTTTCTACCGAACATCTCTTTATTGCCATTATCGATCAAAAGGGAGAGGCTTCGGATATTCTAAAATCTGAGGGAATTAGCCGGGAGAAGTTCTTTGAGGCATTGATGCAAATTCGCGGGAATCAAAAGATCACTGATCCCAGTCCCGAGGAAAAAATGCAGGCCTTGAAGCGATATGCCCGGGATCTGGTCCAATTAGCACGCGACGGTAAGCTGGATCCGGTTATTGGCAGAGATGAAGAAATCCGCCGGGTCATGCAGGTACTGGTGAGAAGAAAAAAAAATAATCCGGTTCTGATCGGAGAGGCCGGTGTTGGAAAAACGGCCATTGTTGAGGGTCTTGCCCTTCGAATTGTTCAGGAAGATGTTCCGGAAATGTTAAAAGATAAAAAAATTGTTGCCCTGGAAATCGGGAGTCTTTTAGCAGGAGCCAAGTATCGCGGTGAATTTGAGGATAGGCTGAAAGCTGTAATTAAAGAGGTAACCGATTCCCATGGAGAAATTATTCTATTCATTGATGAACTTCATACCATTGTAGGAGCTGGCGCTGCTGAAGGTGCCGTTGATGCTTCGAATATGTTGAAACCTTCGCTGGCAAGGGGTGAGTTGAGAGCCATCGGTGCCACCACATTGAATGAATATAAAAAATATATTGAAAAAGATCCGGCCTTGGAAAGACGGTTTCAACCGGTATTTGTTAAAGAACCCTCGGTGGAGGAAACCATATCCATTTTAAGGGGATTAAAAGAAAAGTATGAGATTCATCACGGAATAAAGGTGACCGATGCCGCAGTAATAGCGGCTGCCACTCTGTCCGACCGATATATTACCGACCGGTTTTTACCGGATAAGGCCATAGATCTGGTGGATGAAGCATCCTCAAAACTCAGGATTGAGATGGATTCCCTGCCAGAAGAGCTGGATGAAATGGAGAGAAAAATTCTTCAAATGGAGATTGAGAAGCAGGCCTTAAAAAAGGAAAATAGCCCGGACTCAAAAGAAAAATTGAAATCATTGGTCGATGCTCTGGAAGATTTGAAAGTGAGGAGCAGTCAGATTAAAGACCACTGGAAAAAGGAAAAAGATTTGATTGCCAGATTGAGGGACCTGAAAGCTGAAATCGAGGGATTAAAAAAACAGCAAATGGAAGCAGAGCGTAAAAATGATTATGAGAGAGCCTCTCAGATTCAATATGGAACCATTCCCGAACGAAACAACCAGATTGAGGTTGTACAAAAAGAGTTATCGGCACTTCAAAAAGAGAAAAAGATGTTGACTGAAGAAATAAAGGAAGAGGATATCGCTGAAGTGGTTTCAAAATGGACCGGAATTCCGGTGAGTAAGTTATTGAAAGGAGAACGGGATAAATTGTTGCATATGGAGGCGGTGATAAAAAAACGGGTTGTGGGGCAGGATGAAGCAGTGGATGCGGTTTCACGGGCAATTCGCCGTTCAAAAGCAGGTCTGAATGATCCCAACCGGCCGATCGGGTCTTTCATGTTTCTGGGTCCTACCGGAGTGGGAAAGACAGAGCTGGCCAAAACCCTGAGTGCATTCATATTCAACAGTGAAAAAGCCATGGTTCGTATTGATATGTCCGAATACATGGAAAAACATTCGGTTGCAAAACTCATCGGTGCTCCTCCGGGATATGTGGGCTATGAAGAGGGAGGGCAATTAACCGAGGCCATCAAGCGTAGGCCGTATTCCCTCATCCTACTGGATGAAATTGAAAAAGCCCATCCGGATGTTTTTAATATTTTACTGCAAATATTAGAAGACGGACGACTCACAGATGCCAAGGGAAAGACAATCAATTTTACCAATACGATAATTATCATGACCTCTAATCTGGGATCTGAAATCATTCAGGACAAATCCAGCTACGAAGAAATTAAGAAGGATCTGAACGACCTGTTGTTTAAGTATTTTAAACCGGAGTTCCTCAACCGAATCGATGATATTATAACCTTCAAACCCCTATCGCCTGAAATCATCAAAGAGATTGCCCACATCCAGATCGGTTATTTATCCGATTTGCTCAAGAACTCAAAGATAGACTTGACAATATCAGAAAGAGCACTGGAGATGATTGCCGACAAGGGATTTAATCCCTCCCTGGGAGCCCGGCCGTTAAGGCGGGTTATACAGCGGGAAATCCAGGATAGACTGTCAACCCTGATTCTGGAGGAAAAACTGCGGCCCGGTTCCAAGGTGAAGGTGGATTATCAAAAAGACCAATTCACCTTTGAGTAAAAAGTTAATTATTGAAGGTGGCAAAAATATCTACTGACATAAAAATATTACACCTCGAAATATCAGTGTTGTCAACAGAATTTTCATAGTTATTTACGTTTCATTTTCAAACATCTTCCACCCTGATGTAACCCGAGTCCCGTCACTTTACCTTTGGCATCTTTTAAAAATTCCAAATGGGCCTCAGCCACTTTGAAGAAAAATTTG
>DAOWKX010000087.1 GCA_030639705.1 Candidatus Aminicenantota bacterium | reverse complement strand
TGGTTTCATCGGCTCCTCCCAGATCCTCTCCATAAGGAGTCTGGGACTCTCCGGATTTTTTTAAAATTTCAAATGCCTCATCATAGGTAATTCTGGGAAAGGGGGGGGCAATCTTCTCCAGGGATTTGATATCCCTTTCCAAAATGGTCAGTTCGTCTCCTCTCACTTCCAGCACTTGCCGAACCACATAAACCAGTAAATCCTGCGCCAGTAGAATCACATCCTCCAATTCAGCATATGCCCACTCCGGCTCCATCATCCAGAATTCAATAAGATGTCTACGGGTTTTTGATTTTTCAGCTCTGAAAGTGGGACCAAAGGTATAGACTTTTCCCAGTGCCATTGCAGTGGCTTCAGCATATAGCTGACCGCTTTGAGATAAATAGGCTTTCTCATCAAAATAAGATGTCTCGAACAGGGTAGTGGTACCTTCTGATGCATTGACGGTTAAAATTGGAGAATCGGTTAAGATAAAGCCCTCGCCATCCATAAAATCTCTAATGGCTTTAATTATGGTTGCCCTGGTTTTTAAAATAGCTGATTGTTTGCTGGATCTGAGCCACAGATGCCTATTCTCCATTAAGAATCCGGTTCCATGACTCTTCTTGGTAATGGGGTATTCCCCGGCAACCTGAATGATATTGATATCAATGATCTCCAGCTCATGACCGCCGGGGGAGCGTTTTTCTTCTTTCACTTTGCCTCTAACCTGAAGGCTGGATTCCTGGGTTAATTGATCAAAAATATTGAACAGATGAAAATCCGGATCTTCAGACCAGACGGTGGCCTGAAGTATTCCGGTTCCATCTCGAAGAAGAATAAATTTAATTCGTCCACTGTCTCTCTTATTAAAGACCCAGCCACTTATAAGGACCTCTTCCCCCACATGCTTCGAAATATCCTTAATGTAAACCCAATTTATCATTTTGTGATTATATTTTTTTTTTGCGACCAAGTCAAACCCAAAATAAAACGAGTTGATACCAAAGACATCCAGCGATTCAGGATATCAGCAAAAAATCTTTTATTGTGAGGAATAGATAAAATCAGGTTTTAATCTGTTGAAATATCCTTTAATCAATCTGGCATTACCGGCAATAACAATTATTTCCGGTTTGTTTTTAATATTGTTGTTTCGATTTAAAGTACTGAAATGCCCCACAAACTGATTGAGTTGATTTAAAGTAACCTGGCTGAATATTTCCGGTGTAATGGAAGTAAACCGATCTTCTAAATCCAGCAGGGTTCTCCTGATTTCAATTTCCAGGTCATGATTAAAACGAGAAGAGGCCACCTTGGATTTCCCCAAAAAATAATTTAAAGAATCAAGATATTCCTTTCTATTAATTTTCCGTTTTCCAAGTTTTCGGGCTTCATTATCCGCCAATAAAATAAATCGTTCTATATTCTGATAATTCGTTTTGATGGTATTACAGATAACAGAAACCTGATGGTGATGAAAAACTTCAGAATCAATCTTTCTGATATTTCTGATCCCGAAAAATGCCGCTTTTTTAAACACCGCACCGATGGGGTAGTCAAATAATATATTATTCATGATTATCCAGTGCATATGGTCTTTTAGCCCAAACGGAGGAATAGCTTGAAACCAGAAAATAATCGGCGCTTCCGGGCTGATGATATCCAAAATAATGATCTTGCGATTATTTCCAAACTTTAATTTTTCAGGAATATTTTTTTTTATCGTCTGTTTTTTATATGACTTGAGTGCCTCTTCTATCGTTCCAAAGGCAATATGTGGATTCAAATCTCCTTTGATAAAAAGAGAAGTATTGGCCAGCTGAAATATTTTTCGATAAAATGACCGAATCTGGGCCAAATTAATCTTCAGTAATGAATCAACTTTTATTATGGTATTACCCAGCCAATGAACAGGAAAGAGATTGGCATAGGCAAATTGTATGGCAAGCCTTTTTTCCCAATCTTCTCTACTTTTAAAATGTTTCCAGTAATTGAATATGCTGTCATTGAAACGTTTTAAACTGAAGGATTTATAACTATACAACTCATCCAAAAACTGGGCAAATAACGAGACTTTACTGGATAAAAAATTGACACTTATTTTCAAATAATCGACACGATGTTCTATATGGAAATCACTTCCCAGCCTTTTTAAAACACCCAACAAATTGGAATCGGATTTATGAAGATCCTGATTGAACATGTTGTCGACTGTCAGATAGGAGATAGTGGGATCAACTTCTTCATTAAAATTAATAATTACCTCAGCATGAATAAAACCGATGTCAGGGGTTTTTAGTATTTTGATCTGCATCCCCTTTGCACTTGCAAAACTGAATAATTCAGGACCGCGAGCAAATGAACAAACTCCCCCTAAGACCACTGAAATAAGCAGCAATAAGGCCCTAAAAGATGTCCTATTTTTTATACACATTGAGTAAAACAAGGTTGTTCTTTGTTAAATATTTCTTACTTATTTCCATTATATCATACTGAGATATTTTTCGGATTCTTTTTAAATAATTTTCCTCTATGTTTATGTTTCCAAACAAGTGATAATTTTCAGCCAGCATAATACTGCGTCTTTCCGGCGTTCTCATGTTTTTTAGAAAATCAATTTCCA
>DAOWKX010000206.1 GCA_030639705.1 Candidatus Aminicenantota bacterium | reverse complement strand
GGATCTTCCAGTTTTTTGATCTCTGAATCAGGATACTGCCAGTCGTTATTTTCATCCTGTTCAACATTGAGTTCGATAAATTCATAATCATTTAAACGCGGGATATCGATATAGGGAGTAAAGATAGGTGTCCCTAAAGCAATTTTATCGCCCTTATGGTAGAGTTTATTTTCCATAAGAGATGAAAAGATATAATCCATTGCTGCGGTGCCGCCCTCGGTCGCAAAGAGATCAAACTTGCCCCCCGGGACCTTGCCTTTGAATATTTCCTGTTCCAGATATTTATGGACTATTTGTTCGCAGATTGAGAGCATGCGGTCCGGTGTGGGATAATGATCACCCAATATAGCATCGACCATTTCCAGCATAAAATCATCGGGATCGATCTTCATGTCCTTTGTGACATAATCGAACGCTTGCTTCAGGAATTTGATCTCAGGCATTTTTTCTCTACCTTTAAGGAACTGCTGAAAGCGTTTAGCAATGTCCTCTTTTTCCGGTGGGCCGCCTAAACGTGGGCGATGCGGTTTTATCTCTGATTCCTCCACTGCAAAGATGCCTAACTGAAAGAATCCTTTGCGCGGGATCATGGTCACCCAGTTAGGGTTTCCCCGTCCGGCATTCAGCATCATCTTTTCATCATGGGACTCAGCCATAGAAATGAGTTTATTCTTTAATTCAAACGGACTTAAGACTTCATAGCGTTTTTCTTCTGCTTTGGTCATGGATCTTCCTCCTTCTTTGTTTAGGAATTTAAGAAAAAAAATTGTATAATAAAAAATTTTATTATTCAAATATTAAAAAAAAGTACAGTGTTAAAAATAAAAAGGGACGGTGAAAAAAAATCTTCATATAGGGTTGTATCTTGCCTGGAAACAATTGAAAATTTAAAATATTCAGTTTAAAATATGTTTACTAAAATTGAGCGGGGATCAATTACCTGGCTTTTAAATAAAAGTTCAGAAATCCCCGAAAGGTTGAAAAATGATAAAAAAATTTACTTTACTAGCGCTTCTTTTTATGTTACTTATTTCCCCTTCATGTTTTTTATTTGATGACCAAGAAAAATGGCCTGTAGAAGATATCGTGATGATTACCCCTTTTGTCAGTGCTGCTGATATTTCATCTATTAATGAAGCCTACAGTACCCACAGCAATTGTCCCTGGGGCTTTGAACACCGGGGTATTGATTTTATGATTTCCAGTGACCACATACCTTTTCAAGCCGTAGGTAATGGAGTCATTACCGATGTTGACAAATTCTTCAATAGTGGAAACGGATTCTGGCAGGTTAATATCAATATCAAATACAACGACCAATTCAGTGTTGGATATGCGTTCGAACCGTTTTCAAGCTCTGAAGTCGATGCCAATATTCAATTGAATTATATTCAAGTTGGTGAAGGAGATCAGGTAATGCAGGGGGATATTATCGGATATCTACATTATGTAAATCCAGGTGCTCATACTCATTTTGATTTAAGTAAATATGGAGAGCGTATATGTCCTGAGAGTTATTTTACCTCCAATGCTGTACAAGAGATATACGCCATACTTCACCAGACTTTTCCCAATGCCAACATGTGTTATGAGTAGCACCAGAATAGGGGTGAATACTAAGCGAGTTTCAATACTTCAAAAGATCGTCCCCTTTTCGTTTTAAATTTGTAAACTTTTGATTAGCTACCTATCGATTCAGCAGTATTTGATAGCAAGTGTCCAGAACCTCCGAAAGATTCTCATTTAGGGAGGGAATTATAGGCATAATAATGATGATATTTTTTTAATTATTTTAATTAAGACCTTCACAACGTCCGGTTACTGTATTATTAGTTTCATTTGATTCGGAAACAGAATCACCATAATCGACTATTATAGTGAAAAAGCAATCCGGGTTAAAACAAATGGTGGTAAGCTCAAACTCATATTCAATAACACGTGTCTCCCCATAATAAAGTAAATCTATATGAGTGGTTTGAATACCAGTTTCTGAAAAATCAACTGCAACGGTAAAGGAAGAAGCGTCTGCAGATCCCTGGTTTTTTATTGTCACTCCTAAATACCATTTTGAAGTTACCAAATCATAATTCAAATCACAATATTCAAAATCTAAATCGGGATAAGGATTAATAATGATTAAATCCGGTGACTGGTTATCACAAATTTCACAATCATTTCCAGAAAATAAGAAGATTACTAAAAACTTTAATCCCACATATGTCCATCTGTTCATTTTTTCCTCGTGATATAATTCTTATAACTATTTATATGATAAACAAATTATTTTATATTTCAATTTTATTGTAAAAATATTTGAAAAAAGGTTGAACAACCTTAAAATATTTCTTTATCAAAAAAAATCATAAACATCATAAAAAGGAACCAGAGAATCTCTAAAATCGAGACAATATTGGTTTTGATATTTTTTATTAGCTTATGGTTTTTCTTTTTTTAAAATAAGAATTCCTGATATAAACAATATTATACTCATAAGCTGAGGAACTGAAAGTGATGTTAAAACAGAGTCTCCTCGAATGAGATATCCGCGGCCCCCATCTCCCCTTATATATTCTATAAAAAATCGAATTAATCCGTAATTAATAAGATAGAGAGAAAAAACTTGTCCATTAAATTTTTTTCTTCGCCACAAAATTAAAAGAAAGATAAAATTAATGAAATTAAGGATTGCTTCATATAGTTGTGTGGGGTGGATATATGTTCCACTATAGGGATGTATTAGCGAACCTAAAAATGGGAATTTAACACCCCATGGAAGGGTAGTGGTTTTTCCATAGCAACAACCAGATGAAAAACAACCGATTCTACCAATCGCTTGGCCTACTGCAAGTCCTATGACAGTTATATCAAATACTTTCCATATCTTTTCTTTAAATATTTTTTTTCCATAAAGAATGCAAAAAATAATAGCTAAAATAAAACCGCCATAAAAGGCACCGGCAGTAGAAGCTCGTTTCAATAACATACCTAGATTTTTAATATAGAATCCCGGAGAATTGAACAAAGCAAAAATTATTGAATAAAGTTTAGCTCCCAAAATAGCAATAATAATACCCAATATGTAAAAATGAAAAATTACTTTTAAGTTTAGATTGTCTTTATAAGATAAAATGAGGATTGTTATAAGAGCAACAATAAAGGCAATAATATTAAAAAATAAATAACCTGATAGGCTATAAGAACCGATTGTTAATATTTTAGGTAGCATTATTAAATATGAGGAGTGCGGTCCTTGTTTTTTTTATAACCCTACCCGGTGCGTAGAAACGGTGAAAGAGATTGTATGGATATATGAATCTTAACCTTCACCTCAGATCTGATTATTCATGGTCATTTGCCCCTTTGGGGTGTCATTCAGTTTATATCTTTCTTATAATCTGGTGGCAGTCCAGGTTCCGCTGTAGGATTCCGTTTCTGTAAAGCTACCATTCATACTATTATCCGAAGGTGCTGTTCCCGTACAATTTGTAGTGTTAGAAACCGCTGTCCAATTAATTGAAAATGTAACATTTGTATCTGTTACCGTGTAGGTTCCATTTCCGGGAACCCAACCTTCACCGGAAAAATCAGCAATGGTTATACCGGAAGTTTCAGAACCGCTGAAAGTAATGGTACCAACATAGGTGCCCCATCCCGAGTAAGTTAAAATGAGGGTCCAGGTACCGTTGATGTTGAAAGTCTCTGTAGTTTTACATCCGGAAAAAAACAATAATCCAAGCAAACAAAAGATAGAGAAAAAAATCGATAGATGCTTCTTCATATTTTCCTCCTTTTTAAATTATGATTATTGGATATCATAATTAAAATGATAATTCAAGAAAATAATATTCAAGACATATTTATGAAAGATGGTTCCTGTAAACTTGACAATTTTTTCAATTTTTTATAAATTTATTTTTAAAGGATTACAAAAATGACAGGTATAAAGGCGTTTATTTTTATCTTTTTGACCATGCCCCTGGGACACGCCATGATGATTATGATCAACAAAGTTGGGCCCCGATTTCAGGTGTGGTCGGCAGTTTTTATGATCTTTTTAGGTATTGGTTTAATCAGCTATTCTCAATTTGTGAAATCCGAAAAATGGCAAACCGTGAATGGTGCACTGGCAGGAATTTTTCTATGGACCGGTGCAATAGAATATGGGCTAAAATTTGCGGCCGAACGAATGCAGGTGGAAGCTATTAACGGTACACTCGGAGAATATCATATATTGAAGCATACCTGGGGTATGGTGTTAATAATTTTTATCTATCTCCTTTTTCAGGAGAGTATTCGTTGCAATTTTATCCGCTGGATTCGTAAAAAACTGAAATTCTTGAAAATAGAAAGCACCATAACCAGAGTTAAAAATTACAGTTATAGAGTTGCTTTTGAAATGATTATGCTATTGTGGACATTTTACGTTATCCTGCTGCTGGCGTACGATGAAACCATTTTTGGAGTTCATCACTTTATTACCTATGCCATATTCATTCTTTCGTTAGGATTTGGCATCTATCTTTTTTTCAAACTAATTCGGTATAAAAATTTAGGAGCTTCCATTCGTTATGCAATTCCAACAGTAATAATCTTCTGGAATGCGGTGGAAATCATGGCCAAATGGGGTATTTTTAAAGAACCGTGGCTAACCTTGAACCGGCCGATTTTAATTTCCATAGCGCTGGCTTTCTCTATTTCAACTTATTTCATAATTAAAGAGATTAAAAAAACCAGGGCTGACGCTTGATCATTTGACAATTTTATTTTAATCGGAGAATCAGATCCCATATTAGGAGTCAGGAGACAAAAGAACCAAATCCGAAGCACGAAATCCGAAATCCCAAACAAATCCCAAATTCAAATGTTCAAAATTCAAAACAAAAACAACTTTAGCTCAGGGGATAGGAGTTAGGAGACAGAATCCAGAAGTTAAGAAGATGAGAAGTTTAGAAGCTAAAAAACATAGAACTTAGAACATAGAACTTAGAACATAGAACTGTCTTACGTTTCACGTCTTTTGTCTTTTTCTTAGCCTTAACCTAAGATTTCTGTAGGGCAAACGGCGGTTTGCCCTGAAAGAGATAATCATTATCTATCCAAGAATGGCAGGCCCTGATGGCCCCAGAATTTTTCCATGGTATCGCTGTCGTGACCCGGCCCATGGCAGTCGGATCCCCAGGTGATTTTTAAACCCAGATTTCGGGCAAATTTCCGGGTCAGGTTGTTGATGGAATTGGTTTTTTCTTCGTAATAATTGCATTCCAGGGCCAGAATGCCGACGTTTTTAAACCATTCGAAAATTTCAAATCCTTCGGCATTCATTTTTTCAACATCCCGGTTAAAAATCAGTCCCGGGTGGGGTAGGATGGGGATTCCGTCATCCCGGAGAATAATGTCAATGACCTCCTGAACCAGGGGCTTGGGATCTTTATCCTGATTCAGAAATTTCAATTTTTTAAATACACCATAATCCGTTCCCTTTGGGATGAGCTTTTTTTCTGTCATGAGATAATTATACAGGTCCGGCTTGGAATAAGAGAGCAGGGGATCCTTCAAGCCGGGTGGAAGGGTGCCGATTTTATGGGTCTTCAGCTCCTCAAATGAAAGTTCGGTCTTATAATGATCAGCAGCCAGGGAGATCAATCTCTTAATTCGTTTTTCCCGGTACTGCATCCGTCCCAAACAGAAATCCCGGATATGGGTCCAGTTGCCCAGAGGAAAGTAACCCAGCACTTCACTGTTGTATTTGATCTCCGGCGCTATACAATCGATCTCCACACCGGCTATGGCCTGGATACCCGCCTCTTTGGCTGCCAACAGAAACGTATCCACCCCCTCCAGGCAGTCATGGTCGGTCAGTGCTACCTGGTTCAGGCCAAGGCTACTGGACCGGGCAATGATCTCTTCCGGCCACCGGGTGCCGTCCGAGTATTTGGAGTGCATATGCAGGTTGACTTTCATGGTTGATGATAATCCTTCATGGAAAACCCTATTTTAGCCCTTTTCAGCCTATGGTTCAAGGGGAGGGAAAGTTAAAAAAGGCGATGGGAATCCTTGACAATTTTATTTTAATTGGAGAAAATTGAATTTGAACACAGATGACCGATTGTGGTTTTTCTGTGGACTTCCAAGGAGGTTTTCATGAAACGAATCAACCGTTTTTTTTTAGTGGGGGTAATCTCTGCAATTGTTTTACTATTCGGGTTATTCACCAACAACATCCGGGGTACGGACAAAACAGAATTCGAAGGAGAATGGGTAAGTACGGTACCGGGCCAGGATATGATATTCAGCTTTTCCGGTGAAAATTTCAGTATTAAGTCTCCCAATGTTCCAGACTACTGGTACCGGGGCACTTTTTCCTTAAAAATAAAAGCTGACCCTAAAAAGATAGATCTTGCAATTAAAGAAGGCGGTATTCCTCAATATGAAGGTAAAACAAGCCTGGGAATTTACAGGTTCGGAGAGGAGATACTGACCCTGGCGTTGAATCAGCCCGGTGCACCGGATTATCCCGCTTCTTTTCAGAACACCGGCAATGCCATTGTTTTTAAATTAAAGAAGAAATAGAAAAAAATTGCAGGGCTCCAACTGATCCTGGGGAAAATCAGGGCAAAAGAAAAGTAAGAGAAGCAGAAATAAAATAAGCTAACACGGTTTGATACGATAAGTTTACCGGATTGCGTAACCTTTATTAATTAATTTTCGTCTTATTATATTAACACAAAGGAGAAATGCGAATGGTTCTTGTATCAAAAACAAAATCCATATGTTTTTTGGTGATCTGGATTTCAATATTAATATTATGGGTTACCGGGCCACTTAAGCCCTGTTCTACACTGATCGCAGGCAAAAAGACCACCCGGGATGGCTCCATCCTGTTTGCCAAAACCGAGGATGACAGTCCAGGAGATGTGGATTACCTCTGGTTTGTTCCTGCCAGAATCCATAAACCGGGCAGCATGATCCGGCTGAGAGGCGGAAATCAGATTCCACAGGTCACCGAAACCTACGGTTACTTCTGGGATCAATGCCCGGGCACCGACTATTCCAATGCCCTGATCAACGAGTGGGGGGTGGCCCTGGGAAGCGATGCCTGTTCATCCAGGGAAGATTCGGTCCAGGAGCTGGAAAAACAGGGGAATATTGTCAAAGGTGGTATTGGCTGGCGCCTGAGATTCATTCTGGCCGAACGCTGCCGGACTGCCCGGGAAGCCGTGGAACTGGCAGCCAGACTGCTGGGCCGGTACGGCTACCGAGGTTCCGGAAGAAACCTGAGCATCGTTGGGCCCCGTGAGGCCTGGATTCTACAGATGGTGAGAGGAAAGCAGTACGTGGCCCGTAAGGTAGGCGATGACGAGGTTGTTCCGGTTCCGAACGCCTACACCATCCGGGAGGTTGATATGAATGACCGAGATCGTTTCATTTGTTCCCCGGATCTCATCAAATACTCCATAAAAAGGAGCTGGTACGATCCCAAAAAAGATGGAAAATTCGATTTTGCCAGAGCCTATTCCCATCCTGAAGCCCTGGTAAGCAAGCAAAATACCCGGCGACACTGGATGATGGCCCGGATGGTCAATCGTACTTTTCCCCTGACCTGGAAAGAGGCTGATAAAGGACGGATGCCGGTATCCATAAAACCGGATCGAAAACTTGGCTTAGAAGATATATTTGCCATTTTCAGAACCCATTTCGAGGGTACGGAACTGGATACCAGCAATGAATATACCACCTCTCCTCATAGAAATTCCAATCGTCCGGTATGTGTCAGCGCCAGCCACCGGACCACTGTAGTGCAGCAGAGGGATTGGCTGCCCAGGGAGATCGGTACGGTGGTGTGGCGGGCACTCTATCCGCCATGCAGCAGCGGTTTTGTTCCCTGGTACCTGGGAGTCAGGGATATCCCCGAAGCATTTCGAAAAGCACCGAAAAGCCTGCTTTCAACCCGGGAAAATCTTTATGATTTTCATTTCAGTGAAATCGATGAGATCCGAAAAATCGACCTGAATTCAGCCTCCTGTGTATTCGGAATCGTGGCCGGTCTGGTGGATGCGGATTACAAAAATGTCATTCAATATGTCCAGCACCACTGGAAACAATTTGAGACCTATCAGTTTGATATGCAACCGTTGATTGAAAAGACCGCTCTGGATCTATATCAGAAAGACCAAGCAAAAGCCATCCGCTACCTCAGCGCTTACACCCATGCCCGGGCCTCCCGATCACTGGATATTGCCCGGTCCCTGCTCAATACCCTGCAGCACCGGCTCTGGAATGCCCGGCAGGGAACCCAGCTTCATTTTAAAATCAACCTGAGCCCGGCCGTATTAAAAAAATATGCCGGAACCTATCAATATACCTATGACAATGAAAAAAGACAGTTTAAAATCGCTATCGAGGGACAACATATATTCTTCATTCACCGAACCGGGGCTCGCTACCTCATGCATTCCCAGTCCGAAACATTATTTTACTTTAAACGGTTTTCAGGTGAAGTGAGATTTAAAAAAGACAAAACCAATGAAATAACCAAAGGATTCCTCTGTCTGGGAGAAGAAAACATCCCGGTCATAAAAATCAATTAAGAAAAAGGGTTCCGGACTCCCAATCCGATACGCTTTCCCGGCTTACTTTTTATCCTTCTGAGTCATATATTTGGAATAAAGGCTGTCCCAGTACAATGGCTCGCCTTTCAGCCATTTATCAAACCAGGCGATTATGGTTTTCATCCAGTGAACCCGCTTTTCATATTTCATGATAAAGTGTGACTGGTCATTGATGGTGACCAGGGCGACCTCCTTGCCCAGCAGTTTCAGGGCGGCAAACATCTGATAACTCTCGCCCGGAGGCACATTATTATCCTTGTCGCCATGGAGGAGGAGCATAGGTGTGGTTATTTTATCGGCCAGGAAGAGCGGGCTCTGATCCACGTAAATATCACGCCGGTTCCAGGGGAAACTCCCGGCTGTGGCCACACCGCTGTAGGTGTATCCCCAGTCACCGATTCCCCAGTAACTTGAGAGAGCACTGATTCCGGCATGGGATATAAAGGCTGAAAAAATATCGGTCTGGGTGGCCAGATACTGGGTCAGGAAACCGCCGTATGATGCCCCCATGGCGCCCAGCCGCTTGGGATCGATGTACTTTTTGTTTTCAATCAGTTCTCTGGTGGCATTGATAACCTCCTGGGAAGTTGTTTTTCCCCAGTCATTGACATGGACTGCAGAGAAAGCCTGGCCAAAACCCACAGAACCGCTGGGTTGCAATACATAAACCACATACCCGTTGGCAGCATACCAATTGAAGGGATATCTGCCTCCGAAACTTCTCTCTACCGGGGAAGTACCGCCGTAGTAATAGACAATACAGGGATATTTTTTTTCAGCATCAAAATCAACCGGAAAATGGATCCTGCCGATGATCTTTTTCCCCTCCGGGGTAAGGTAATCCCAGTCTTCTACCTTTCCGAACCGAACGTTTTTAAAATCGTCACGGTTGTAATCCTTTAAAAGCGATGCCCTGAGCCGGTACATGTCTAGCCGGTAAAGCTTATCCGGATTAACCGCTCCGGAACCCCACAGAACAGCAGACTTTCCCCTGGATGGAAAGTCCACCCGTCTGACCGTATCAACCGGGGTCCTGATCTCGGTGAATTTGTCCTTTTTGGTTTCATATCTGAAAAGTCTGGTAAAAGATCTGTCTGTGGCACGCATATATATATTACCATCCCATCGACTCCAGAAAACATCCTCCACAGATGGAGAAAAATTCCTGGTAATAGATCTGGCCTTTTTACTGGAAATATTGTAGATAAAAACCTGGGTATCATATTCGTTGGGAATCACGTCCTCAGCAAGAATATTGCCTATTCCCCCAAACGAGGAAGGCCCGCCGGTGAATAAAATTCCGGAGGAATCCGGTGACCAGCAAGCCGGATACACCAGGTTGCTTTCAAACAGTTTCTTGATGGTATAGTCGGTAAGATCCAGCAGATTAAATATATTTTTAAAATAGGGCCTTTTCTCGGTATCCGGTATGAAGATAGAGAAGAGCACCTTTTTGTTGTCGGGACTTATCATAACCGAATAGAGTTGTTCGGAAATTGAACGAATTTTATGCTCAACGCCCCCGTTCAGATAACTGATATAGAGGGAGTAGGTGGAGCTGCCTGAAGCGGCCCGGTCGGGTATGGTTTCAATATATTTGAATCCTTTCCCGTACTCCTTCTTCTTACTGGTCCAGAAGATGATAAAAGAGTTGTCCGCTGACAGCCGGAAATCCGAAAGGTTCTTGATATCCTTTTTTACAACCGTTCTCTCTTTCATTTTCAGATCATATTGGTAAATGGTGGTCATGTTTTTTTTCACTTTGGTGTACAAAAAGCCCTTAGAGTCTTTAAGCCAGGTCAGGTTCGAAAAACTTCCCTGACCCTGGGTGCTGATCATTATTGATCCGTCTGCTATTTTCATTATCTCGATCCAGCGGGTCGATTCGCCGGTCAGACTGGTTTTCCCTAATGAAATCGCCACATATCTGCCGTCAGGAGAAACATTCAGGCCGGATACCCGCTTCATGTTCAGAATATTGGGAAAATTCACCCTTCTGACCGGTGAGTTTGAAAAGGTCAGCGTTCCCGTTTCCACGAGTTGTTGGTCGGCTGCTTCAGCATCCAGGGCAAAGGCTTCCCCTTTGGGTACAAATACTTTAATCAGCAATATATGCTTTTCATTCAGGAGGGTCAGATCTGCCTCCACTTTCTCCTTTTTCTGATCGTACTCCTTTTTCACTTCTTTGCCGTCTAAATAAAGGTTAACCATTGCTTCACGGACGCCGTTTATCACCAGCCTGGTTTTCAGGAATTTTTTTGCATCCGGAAAGGTGACAAAATAGTAGAGAGAATCACTTTCAGCTTTGGTGCTAAACCGGGTTATTAGCGTCCAGGTGAGAACCTGGCTTTGGCTCCAGAGAATCTTTTCACCTGCCCTGGGGCTGAGATCGGAAATGTTTAAAAAGCGGTGATTGGCAATATCCCGGTTAGAGTCATATACCGCCCTTTCCAGGCCGGTAACCGGCCCGGGACCCAGCATCAGCCAGCTCTCAATTTTTTTACTTTTTTCCACTTCTTTGGCAGTATCGGCAGCCAAAGCAGGGAGGATCATTAAAAATACCAGAACCACAATCAGTTTTGATCTCATATGATTACCTCCAGAAATATGATGAATTCTCCGGAATAACCGGACGTTAAATAATAATATACCTTAAAAGCTCATTTTTGTATATAATTTTTGTGAAAGTATTTATCCCGGACGCTTGGAAGTCAGAAGATAGAAGCCAGAAGTCAGTTGCTCTTCAGTACCATCTTTTTTACCATATTTTTACAATTAAACATCCATCTCAGGCTGTTTGCGTAAATGGCCACTTTTTCAGCTTCTTTGTTTCCGCCACCGTGTTTGGAGCCAATCTGCAGCAGACCGCTCTCGGTAGAGGCAACCAGTACCCGGATGAATTCATTGAGTTTATAATGATCTTCGGCTGAAATACCCTTTGATCGGGCAAAGAGTGTTTTTACCGTCTTTTGATATTGTTCGTCCTTCAAAAGATTTTCATAAGGCAGGTTTGCCGGTAAACTCCCGGCCATATCCTGAAGGATACTGACTGTTTTGGGGAATAATTCACTGGAGATAAATTTTCCCATGTTGGCATAAACCGAATCGGGGAAAATCGCTCCGCTTTCATCTACTTTTGCCATTTCAATGGCTGCTTTGGCCATTCCGCTCACTAAAATTGAAGCCTTGGCAATTTCAAGTATTTTTTCTGAGGTGTTGCTCAAAAAATATTCCCCCTTGGTTCCATTGTATTCGGAAATCAGCATGGCTGTGCCGGTCATGATATCAAACAGGGCGGGTTTGCATGCCGTGTAAGAAAACCGGTGCAATGTGGCAAACAAATTGGCAAAAGTGGCACCGAACCGGTGTTCTCCGCAGAGAAATATCCTTTGATTGGGAACAAATACATTGTTAAATACGATCATTCCCTCTTTGTTTAAATACTTACGTCCATGGGTGGGGGCATGATCACCTTTCATGCTTTTTACTTCTGGACCCAGAACATACCTTTCTATTCCATCTGCATCACCCTGAATGGCAAAAGCAATCGCGAAATCTTTATCATTTTCCGAAAGCTGCAGCCCGGGCATAACGATTATTTCTTCTGTATATAAGCTCATGGTAATGGGGGTTTTTATACCACTGACATAAATACCCTCATCGGTTTTTTTCACTATGTGAACATAGGAGCCTTTTTCCATCTGTTGAAACGGAAGCAGGCTTCTGTCGCCTTTGGCATCGGTTACGGCAGCAGCCGGCGCAATGTCATTGTCCTGGATATAGCGAAGATACTTTAACAGGCGCTGATGGTAATCGGTTTTATCCTTATTGCTTTTATCCAACTTGTGGGTTCCGACAAACAGAGCATACAGGGCATCACCGCCCACACATCTTTGGGCGCAGACCACTTCTTTGGACAGGATATTTATCATTTGAAGTCGTTTTTTCAGATCCTCTTTGGTTCGGGGAATATAATTATAGCGATTGATAATTTTTCCATTTAAGGGGGATCTGGCAGTCATGATATCCTTTTGTTCTGGATCCTGTGCACAGTCATAACTCAGGCAAATGACATTCATACCTTTTTGAATATCCTCATCCTCGAAGGGTTTTTCTAACAATTTATCAGTAATGATGTTCGGCCTCATTTTTTTTAGCGCATTCACGTATTCACCAGATGTCTTTAACTTCTCCTGATCATTCATTTAACGGCTCCTTTGAAAAAGATTTTTTACCCGCTTGGGAACGGGACCTTATCCGGGATAATGAATAAGGCGGGGGTAAAACACATTTCATTAGATTAGAGTTTAAAAGAAATATGATTTAAAGTCAAGAAAAGAAAAAAATGAGTGCATGGAGACAGGAGACAGAATCCAGAAGTTAAGAAGATGAGAAGTTTAGAAGCTAAAAAACATAGAACTTAGAACATAGAACTTAGAACTTAGAACATAGAACTGTCTTACGCTTTACGACTTACGTCTTATGTCTTTTTTTTTACCTTCACCCCAGGCTGCAGGTGTTAGGGAATAAGTTGATAATTTGACAACCATTGAGAAAAATATTACCATTGTGGTTTTACTTAAATTGATGATAATTAAACGGTTTCTGGTTCAAACAATTGCCATTGTTCTGATGAGTTTATGCTTGGGCATTATTTTCAATTTTATCCATTCGGACCCGTTACCGATTTTAAAATCCTATAATCCTTTTCTCACAGGCGACACCACATCGGATGGGGAAAACCTCATGATTGATGAGATAGACTCTGCAATGCTCAAAAAGCTTCAGAAAACCGGCCAGATCATTTTGCTGGATGCCAGAGATGAGCCGGAATTTCAAATGGAGCATATTCCCTCTGCCCTTAACCTTCCGCTTAATCGTTTTGAAGCATATTATCGGAAATTAGAATCCCTATTGCGGAAAAATAGACTGATTGTGACCTATTGCAGTGAAGAGACCTGCACGGATGCCCTGTTACTGGCCGGAAAACTATTCAAACGGGGTTTTCGGCAGGTTTTTGTTTACCGGGAGGGGATAAGGGAATGGATTCAGTCAGGGTATCAAACAAAAAGAGGAGATGGTAAATTTATCCCGGATGATGAATAAAATAAATAAAATATTCGGTTCTCCGCCGGTACAGCTCTTATGTCGCCTGATTCTGGGAGGACTCTTTATCTATGCCAGCCTGGGTAAGATCCTGCATCCGGATGAGTTTGCAAAAATTATATATGATTACCTGCTTTTTCCTGATTTCACCATCTATTTTATAGCAATCGTGCTTCCCTGGTTTGAGATGATCTGCGGTTTTTTATTAGTATCGGGGTTTATGGTTAGAACCACTTCGATTTTGCTTTCTGTTCTGATGATTTCTTTTATTGTGGCACTTTCCATCAATGCCATACGGGGGCTTGATATCAGTTGTGGCTGTTTTTCAACTTCCGGAGAGAGCCGGGAAAGTTTAATTATTTCCATAGTAAGAAACCTGGTATTCCTTATCCCGGGAGGGATTATAGTCTTTTTCCATCAAGCCAGAGAAAAGTTCCATAAAGGGATTTTCAGCTTATTGCTGGATTAGGCCTTTTTTTTGCCTGATTTTTCTATAACCCATAGATATGATTTTAGAAATAAGATAAATGATAATAGACAGAAAGATGATGGTGGCACCTGAGGGAATGTTGAGTTGATAGGATAAAATCAAACCGGATAGGGAAGACAGGAGACCGAAAAGAATGGCTAAAAGAATGATTTGTTTGTACTTTTTGGTAAAGATATTGGCAGTGGCCTGTGGGATGGTTAGCAAGGCAATCACCAGTATGATTCCCACAATCCGGATATTTACAACAATGGTAAGCGCCACCAGACTGATCATAATAAAGTTAATGACTACTGTGTGAATACCCAGAGTCATGGCATATTCCTCATCAAAGGAAATGGTGATAATTTCCTTGAATAGCAGAGCAAATGTTGAGATGATAATGATAGCCAGGACCAGCATCATATAGAGATCAAATCCGGATACGGTTAATATATTGCCAAAAAGATACATCATCAGATTGGAGGCATAGCCAGGGGTAATAAAAATAAAAAAAACACCCACAGCCATGCCAAAAGACCACATCATTCCCACCAGTGCATCTTTTCGTAATTCCAGTGATTTCGAGAGAGCTTCAATGCTCAGGGCAGAAAAAAGGGAGAATATTGCTGCTCCTATAATCGGATTCATTCCCAGGAAATAGGCGATGCCTACTCCGCCAAAAGAGGCATGGCTGATCCCACCGCTGACAAAAACAATTCGCCTGGTAACAATGTAGGTGCCGATATAGCCACAGCTGATACTGGCCAGTACAGCTGCCATTAAGGCATTTATGAAAAACCGGTACTGGAACAGTTCAATCATGGGTACCTGCATGGGGTTTTAATACCCGGTGGGGGATATCACCGTGGGTAATCAGATCAATGGGGCATTTGTAATTATCCAGTAATTCCTGGGTGATTTCATTGGAATCATGGTAGTAGAGGGTATCGCTGAGACAGGCAATACTTTTTACATGGGAAGCAATCATTCCCAGATCGTGGGAAACCATTATGATGGCAATTGATTGGTTTAATTCCCTGAGTATTTCATACAGATTCTTTTCAAAGCTTTTATCCACAAAGGTGTTGGGTTCGTCAAGGATCAGTAATTCCGGAGATGAAACCAGGGCTCTGGCCAGAAATACCCTCTGCATCTGCCCTCCGGAAAGTTCACCGATAGGCTGATTTCTGAGCTGAAATATTCCCATTTGGTGTAATATTTGATGTACCTGCCGGGTCTGTTTTTTGGTAAAGAAGCGAAACAATCCTGTTTCTGAGATCAAACCGGACATTACCACATCCTGTACAATAATCGGGAATTTCTTATCAAACATACTCACCTGGGGTAAATAGCCGATATGTAATGCTTTTTTCTCTTTCCCGGAAAAGTGGTAATGAATATCGCCGGATAACGGGGGGAGGAGTCCTAATATCACTTTAAGCAGGGTGGTTTTTCCACTCCCGTTGGGTCCGACTAAACCCAGAAAGTCTCTATCAAAGATCTCCAGGTTAATGTTTTTAAAGACAATCTTTCCATTATAACCGGCGCTGATGGACCGGAGATGTAATAATTTCTTTTTTCCCTTTTCAATTGATTGATTCATAGGTTTAATGTGTTTTTAAAGGTAGTAACAATATGCTTCATATTAATCAGCCAGTCGGCAGAAAGGGGATCCAGTTGAATGACCTTTCCATCGATTTCCTCGATCACGGTACGGGCACTGTGGGTATCAAATTGCTTCTGGACAAATATAACCCGAATGTCTTCCCTCCGGGCAGTATCGATGATTTGCTTCAGGTCTGACATTTTAGGATGTTTTCCCTCAATTTCAATGGCAACCTGTATTAAACCGTAATCCCTGGCAAAATAGGACCAGGCAGGGTGAAAAACCATGAATTTTTTTCTCTTCAGATCGGATAAAGCCGAATGGGTTTCCATATTCAATTCATCGATATCCTTTTGAAAACCTAGGAAGTTGGAGTGATAAAAGTTCTGGTTTTCAGGATCCACTGTTATCAGGGTGTCATAGATGTGTTTGGCAATGATTTTAACCGATTTGGGAGAGAGCCAGATATGGGGATCCACACCCCTTGAGGACCCGTAATCGGGTTGTGGCTTCCCGGAAAGAATAGCGGGTGAAAGACCCCGGGTTATCAATTGAACTCCCTCTGAGGTGTCAATGATTTTCATATCCGGGTTTAACTGACTCAGGTTGTTCATGAAGGTGGTTTCAAAGGGAATATGCCCGATGCGAAAATATAACTTTGTCCGGCTGAGTATTTTCATCTGGCTAAAAGTGGGCTCGTATGTGGCCGGATTATGTCCGGGAGGAATCATAACGTTAATTTCCCATTTATCTCCGGTAATTCGGTGAACAAAATAAGTCTGGGGAAGTATACTCACCGTGATCACAGGCAGGACCGGATCACTGTGGGTGGATGGGGTGGTACAGGATATCACTACGGCCAGTATGATGGCAAAACCAATTATAAGGGATTTCATTGAATTTTACCCGGGCATTAAAACGCAAATTATTTGGGTATTCATAAAATAACACTTTTTAATTGAGCTGTCAATAAATCCATTCCAGTTGATTTTTTGGTTTTTTAATATTATATTCATGGTAAAATGTTTGGAGAGTCCGCTCCTGAATATGGATTGCTCAATTGAAGGTTATGATGGTTAATGAAAAGAAACTTAAATTTATATTGCCTGAAAGTATCTCTCATGAAAATGTTTCATTTTTACTAAGAGAAATTCAAAATCATATGCAGAAGGATTCGAATATCATTGATTTTGCCCAGGTAACCCGGATTGATACTTTTGGTGTTTCCTTATTAAATCATATAAAAAAGAGCTTCAAATCAGTTTCTTTCATCAATATCCGACCGGAAGTGAGTGAACTTCTCAATACCTTTTACAGCCCGGCTCAGAGATCAGACAGCGATAAACAGGATGATTCAACCGGAAATATTCTGGAATATATTATTGAAAAATTTTCCGGATTAAAAAAAAGTACCTTAGAATACCTTTCGCTCCTGGCTGATGAGATTTATTATACCGTTCAGTATATTTTCAAAAAGAGGGGAATTCCTCCCGGGGAAATCAGTAATCAGCTATTTTTAATGGCCTATGATTCGTTTCCCATTGTATGTCTGGTATCATTCCTGATAGGGGTGACCATTTCCATCACCTCACTGGATCAATTAAAGCAGCTTGGAGCTGATATCTATCTTGCCGATCTGGTGGGATTCGCGATGATTCGCGAGCTGGTACCGCTGATGGCCGGTATCATTCTGGCAGGAAAGATAGGGGCCTCTATCACAGCGGAAATTTCATCCATGAAAGTAATGGAAGAAATAGATGCCCTGAAAACCATGGGATTGGTTCCTGAAAAATTTTTGATGGTTCCGCGATTGATTGCCATAACCGTTGCTATTCCTTTACTGGTTGGCATGGCAGATCTTGTGGGGATAGTCGGGGGTCTGCTGGTGGCAAAAATATTCTCAGATATTCCCGGGAGTGTATTTTTAGAGCAAATTTTTAAAGCGGTTCATTTTTCAGATTTTTTAATCGGTTTGATAAAAACCATGGTCTTCGGGTGGGTAGTAGTAATCAGTGCCGGATACAAGGGGTTTTCCGTGGGAAGAGGTGCCGCAGGAGTGGGAATCGCAACCACCCAGTCGGTGGTTATGTCCATTTCATTAATTATTGTTCTGGATTGTATTTTTGCTATAATTTTGTATTAACATGAGTGAAATCATCAGGGTACAGAATCTGGAGGTGGGATATGGTGATGAAATTGTTTTAGAGCAGTTAAACTTTTCAGTGGAAAAAAGTGAAATATTTGTCATTCTCGGACCCAGCGGGTGTGGAAAAACAACTGTATTAAAAACCATTCTGGGATTAATTCCTCCCATTTCCGGTGACATTTATTTTTTCCAGAAGCCAATGGAATTTCTGTCAGAGAAATCAATGAATCGTATTTATGATGACATCGGGGTTCTTTATCAGACCGGGGCTTTATTAAATTCCATAAATCTGTTTGATAATATCGCGCTCCCCGTTCATATGCATTATCCGGGAATTCCCGAGCAGATAAAGAAAGAAATGGTGTTATCACGACTTTCTCAGGTGGGGCTTGAGACCAGCTGGAAAAAATATCCCTCTGAATTATCAGAGGGTATGAAGAAACGGGCCGCATTAGCCAGAGCCCTGATACTGTCACCAAAAGTTATTTGTTGCGATGAACCTTCAGCGGGTCTCGATCCCATCACTGCCTCCAGGCTGGATGACTTATTATTGGATTTGAACACCTTGTTGGGCATCACATTTGTAGTGATTACCCATGAGTTGCGTTCAATTGAAAAGATCGCTGATAAAGTACTGGTCCTTCATAACCGGGGATTGTATTTTTATGGGACACTGGAGCAACTCCTGGAGACCGATGATGAATTTATCAATGATTTTTTATTAAAGGAAAAAAAAGATGCTTAAAAAAGAACAAAAATTCAGGTTACGTATGTTTTTGCTCATTTCAATGTTAATACTGGTTTTTATTCTGGCTTTGTTTATCTACCCGGGTCTGGTTGAAGAAAGAGATCGGTATTTTATTAATTTCAGGATGATGTCGGTGAGTGGACTGAGTGAAGGGTCAACCGTAAAATATCAGGGAGTCGACATTGGAAGTGTTGTTGATGTCAGGGTTAATCCGGATGACCTGAGTTCCATACTTGTGTATGTTGAAATCGATAAGGGCTTCCCGGTAAAAAAGGATATGAGAGCAAAATTATCATATACCGGTATTACCGGACTAAAATTTGTTGAATTATCCGGTGGAGAGAATAAGTCAGAAAACCTGAAACCAAACGGAGAGATAGCAACCATAAAAGGGCTGGGAGAAAAGGCAGAAGATATTGTGTCTAATATAGATGCGGCGGTGAGGGGTATCAACCGATTTCTGAGTAAAGATAATCAGAAGAAATTATCGCTTTTTTTAGAGAATATTGAAAAAACCTCGGAAATTATCTCAACCGTTGTGGAAAAGAAAAAAAAAAGTTTATTGAGTTCCATCGACAATGTAGAAGAGGCCACATTGCAGATCAGTAAAACAGCCGACCTATTAAAACAACAGATTGAAAAGCTGGAACTCGATAAAATTGCTGTCAAGAGCAAAAAAGCAGTGGAAAATTTTTCCCATATATTTTCAGATGAAGAACTGGGCAGCGTGGTTAAAGGGATTGATGATTTTGTGAGTTCAGCCAATTCCACACTGAGAAAACTGAACATGATCATTGTCAATCAGCAGGAAGAAATGAAACACAGCCTGGTTAAATTAAGCGAAGTCATTGAAAATCTATCCGCATTTACAAGAAATCTGGTTGAGGACCCGACTATTCTTATCCGAAAAAGGGTTTCAAAAAGGAGAAAGCAATGAAAAAGGGTATCGTGTCCCTGATAGGGATTTTATTGTTAGTCAACTGTTTTACCTCTCAAAACGCCAAGCGTTATTTTCAACTCCAGCTACCCGGTGAATTTACCGCAAACCTGAAAAAAATAAATAAAGTCCTTTTAATAGAAGCGGTTGGTGCGGAGGACTTATATGATGATTTCAGAGTGATTTACCGGAAGTCTCCCTATCAGATCAATTATTATGCTTATGATTTCTGGGTAAAAAAACCAGGGGAATTAATCGGGACCGCTCTGGTTCACTTTTTCTCTGATTCAGGGCTGTTCAACCGGGTCATTGATAAATTGTCCGATACCGAACCGGATCTGATTCTGAAGTCAAGATTGTTTTCAATTGAAGAAGTGGATTCCAACAACAAATGGTATGCCAGGCTCTCTCTGGAATTGGATTTCCGCGATTTCAAATCCGGAGAATCATTGTTTTTATATCGGTTTGATAAAAAAAAAGTTCTTCCTAAAAGAGACGTCACCCTGCTTCCCCGGATGATTTCTGAAATTTTAAAAGAAGAATTAGACAGTCTGGTTCAACCGCTTTCTCAAAAAGTAGAGTAGCATTCAGCTTTCGCTGGCAGAGTGGTTTTTCCCGGTGAGGTACCATTTCATGGTGGAGAGATAATACCTAAGGGTAAATTCCCTGTTGTCTTCGGTTAATACTTCATAGCAATAAAATCGCTCTCCGGTACACATATCCTCTTTCAGTGATCTGTTTAGAATAGTCTGTATCGAATACAGGGTGGTGTTGAGTATGAATTGCCGGGGTTTTTCATTTTGCCGATAGCCATCATATGAAATCACCTGAATCCGCTTTGGTTTCGTGGTAGACATCGGGGAATAGGTGGTTTGCGGCCGTAACCAAAAAGTTTATCCTAATTCTTTGGTGATATCAACAAAATGAGACCAGTTCATTGCCGGCCAGCTCTCAGCTGACAGTGCCCCATTGGCCCGGGTAATCATGGATACTTTTGCAGCGGTTTCATTGCTATCTGCCTGGTATATATCCATAAAATCATACGGACCCAATAAGGCATAGTGTGCGATCCATTTTACATCAGGACACATCTGGTCCACTTTTTTTTTCCATTCTTTCCCGATCGCTTCCCGTCGCCGAAGGTCGCTGGATATTTCCGGGGCTAATTTTGTCATTAAAATAAACAGTTCCATTTTTTCCTCCTCTCTTATTACATAATAATTGAATAAAAATATTTATTCAATAAAAAATTGTGAATTTCAGGGATCTTGATATATAATAAAATTTTCGATTCAAACCAGGTGTGAATGGTTTATGATAAGGAGAACAGGATGACAGAAAATAATCGAATTAAGGTGTGGTTGAGTCAGATAAGGGCTCCTTTTTTAATACTGGCAATGGTGCTGGTTTTAATCGGAATAGCGGCTGCTTTATATGAAGGTCATTTTCACTGGGGACATTCCATATTATTGATAATTGGAGTGATACTCGCTCATGTATCTGTCAATTTATTCAATGAATTGTCTGACCATCATACTGGAATCGATGGTAATACCATAAGGACTCCTTTCAGTGGAGGCAGTGGTATGATGCAATCCGGGAAAACATCAGCTGCTGCGGTTTCTATTGTTGCCTATTCAACCTTAATGGCTGCCGCAGCCATTGGTATATATTTTTGTTTTATCCGCAGCTGGTGGATACTGGTATTCATGATTTTTGGCGGGATTGGAATTCGGTTTTATACCTCCCGGCTGGCTAAATGGATGATCGGAGAATTATTTTCAGGCCTTACCCTGGGGACCTTTGTGGTTCTGGGAACATTTTATGCGCTTACCGGAAAGATTGGCGTGGAAATCATTCTGGTTTCAATACCGCCGGGAATTTTAACCGCATTACTATTATTCCTGAATGAATTCCCGGATGCCGAGGCAGATAAAACCGGGGGACGGCGTCATCTGGTAATCTATTTCGGAAAAAAAATAAGCTCAAGAATTTATATGGCGGGTTTACTGATGGTTTATGTCACGATAATCGCATATTTATTCATAGACAAAATTCCTGACACACT
>DAOWKX010000212.1 GCA_030639705.1 Candidatus Aminicenantota bacterium | reverse complement strand
CCCTTTGAACGGCTTGCGAATCCCATTTCTCGCCAATATCGAAAATGGGATGAGACGCTCCCAAAAACGAGAAACGTTTTTGGGTAAAGTGAAAAGGGATAGCGACTACAGCCTGCGAAAAATTTGATGGTGAATTAAGGATACTGAGAATACTTGCGGTTTGGTGTTGTTTTATTATATAATTATTTCATGAATGCACAAGAGAAGATTAGAGAAGAAAAATTATCTAATATATTAAATCCTAAAAAAACCAATCAGGATTTTAAAATTACAATCAAGTTCCAGAAACAAATTTCCCAAAATTATGAAAAAGCAGTTGCTCTGGCAACAAAAAACAAATATTTCATGGAAGAAGGCGAGGGTGATTTTTATAAAATATATGCCAGTTTTTACCCCGAAGATACTGAAGAATTACACCAGTTGTTTAATCTTGTTCACCGCCATAAAAAGACTGAGATTTTTCTGAATAATAAACGAATACCCTATATTCAGGATTTGTGGTTGTTCCTGATGTGGTTTTACAGATATTAAAACATAACTCGGTATTTTTTTTTCATTTAAATAAACTTGACTTTTTTTCTTTATTAAATTATATATATAATTTATAAGAGACAGGCTCTTTGCTGAGAAATATATTTCTCGCTTAAGAGGATATCTTATTCAAGGATGGAATTATTTAGGAGGTTTGAATGAAGAAATTATTATCATGGCTAGTAATCCTTTGCTTTTCATTATTGTGGGTAATGAGTTTTTCTGGATGTCAGAGTTTAAAAATCAGTAATTTAAAGGCCAATGATCATTTTAAAAAAGGAAATGGTTTTTATACAAAAGAGCAATTTAAAAATGCAGTCGAAGAATATGAAATTGCACTGGAATTTAATCCTGATTTGAAAATTGCTTATTTTTATGTTGGCACCGCTTGCAGCAGAAGTTATAAGGCAGGTATTAATCCTCCGGAGCAAAATGAGGGATATAACAAAAAAATCGAGCAAAACCAGCAATTAAAAGCACAGATTGAAGAGAATAATCAACTCATAAATGATTTCATTGCCTCGAATACGGAATTTACGACCAAACTCAATGAAAACAAGGAAATCAGAGAAAAAATCAAAGAAACCGAAAAGGAAATGAGTTTTATCAGGGGGTATGAAGGATACCTTGAAATGTTGAGCGATAAAGAGGAGTTTGCCAGACGGATCAGAGTCAATGATGAATATGTCCTTCGATTGGAACAGGATCTGGCCGCAAAGGCAATCGAATCAGAATCAGCAGAAAAAAAGGAAGAAGACATATTTAAAGAAGAAGAGGATAGTAGTGAACAGGAAGAAATCAAAAGACTGAAAGAAGATAAGGAAAAGATGTTGAAGGAAATTGAAGAGAAAGGAAAAGCAATTGCTTTGTTCGAAAAGCAGGAAGACTTTCAAAAACTAAATAAAGTAAAGCAGGAGCACCTGGGCATGATCAGCACCAATGAAGAATTCTTTAAAACCATAGAAGGGTATGACGAATACGAAAAAAAGGTTGGAGAAAACCAGGATCATACAAAAATCATCAAATCCAACGAAACTTATATGAAACGGGTGGAAGATAATGAAGAATTCCGAAAAAAAGCTATTGAATACCTTTTAAAAGCTAAAGAATTTCAACCTGATGATGAACGGATCACTCTGGCATTGAGTGAAATTTATGATAAGATGGGTAATTTTGAAGAAGCGGAAAAGTATTATCTCTCCATGCTTGATAAAGCAAAAGATAATCCCAAAGCATACTACACATTGGCTGATTTTTATAAGAAGAATGGTCAGTTTGCCAAAGCCGAAACCATGTACGAAAGACGGGTTGCCTTAAATCCTGAAAATCCGGAGGGATATCTTTTCTATATCAACTTTCTTCAGGATATGCGCAAATGGGATAAGGCTATTGAGTGCCATAAAAAACGAATTAGCATCGTTATTAATCCAAATGTATTAAATCTTCACCAGGAAATCATGGAGTTAGAACGAAAGGTTGATCGGATCAATTCAATCGATCAATACATTAAAAATGTTCAGGGAAACAAAAGTATTCCTGAAGATCAAAAAGAAAAGCTGCTGGCTGAAAAACAAGAGCAGAAGAAAGAGATAGGAGATTTAGAGACAATCCAGGCTCAGCTAAAAGAAAAGCAAGCAGAAGTGGATCAATTGGTAGAATTATCAGATGAGGAAGTAAATAACTTGCCGGAAGAAAAAAAAGAAATACTGGGTGATGCCTATTACAGACTCGGGGTTGTATTCTGGAATAAGAGTTATCAAACGCCGAGAGACCTGATGGGTCCGAAAGAACGGTTAATGGTAGTCGACCAGGGTTTCGAATCACTGGATAAAGCGACAGCATTGAGACCTGAGTTTCCCGATCCCTGGGCATATAAAAAGTTGTTGTATTTACAGAAAATAGTTGCCGAACCCTTGAAGGCTGAAATTCACAATCAGAAGGGGAATGAAATGGGAGCAAAATTTACTGAGATGAGAAAAAAGCTACTGGCAAGAGAGGCGTATCTGAAACAGCTTGAGCAAACAGGAACCGAAGAATAATATTTCGATAAGTTCCATATTAACACTCGCCGGATTTGATGGAACCGGCGGTGCTGGAATCAGTACCGATATTAAGGTCTGTTCATTTCTGAAAGTGCCCAATGTATCTGTGGTGACCTGTGTGGTTATTCAAAACCCCCTTGAAGTTAAAGAAACAATCAATATAAAACCTGAGGATATAAAAAAGCAGATTCTTATTTTAAAAGAGTATTATGATATCCGGATTTTGAATATCGGCCTTTTTGGAGAACCGGAAATACTCGACTTCTGTATTCCACTTTTTCCCCGGAGTAAAATTATATTTGATCCGATACTGGCTTCTGGTTCCGGTGGTTTTAAATTTGTCCCGGATGATCAAATAAAAACAATCAGGTCACATTTTAAAGATTTTTTTTTATTGACTCCAAACATTTCAGAGGCAGAGACCTTGAGCGGTCAGGAGATACAAAGTCTTGAAGATGTAAAAAAATCTGCCATAATTCTGAAGAAAATGGGTGCCCAAAATATTTTAATAAAGGGTGGTCATTTGGAAGCAGGTAAATGTTATGATACCCTATATTCTCAAGATAAATTTATTACATTTTGTTCATCCAGGAAGAGATTCCGAATTCATGGTACCGGTTCATTCTTGAATGCAGGTATTGCAGCTTATACTTTCTTGGGTGCGGATTTAAACACCAGTATCAAAAAGTCAAAGAGATTATTACGCCATGCGCTTCGGCAGGTGATCAATAAAAATCCGATTTTAGTGATTTGAATAACCATGGTTATTGTTGACAATTGGTAGCGGAACGAATATATTGTTTTCATGAGAATCAATACTAAAATCAGATATGGATTACGGATGCTGGTTTGTTTGGCTTTAGCAAAAGGGATTTTTAATACCGTTAAATTGGGAAAGGAAATCGATGTTTCTCCAAAATATTTGCGTAAGCTGGCTGGCCCCCTGGAAAAGGCGGGATTAATAAAGAGTATACAGGGAGTTCACGGAGGATACCTGATCGATCAGGATCCAGCCGATATTAAGCTTAAAATGATTTTCGAGGCCTTTGATGAAGATACAACCCTTTCCAGATGTTTTGTCATCGAGAAATGTTCATTATTTGATGAATGTCTGGTTCGTCCACTTTGGACCTATCTGGAGAGCAAATTGGAAAGGGAATTTGTCAATATTTCTATTGAGGATATTTTGACCAAAAAGTTTAATAAAAAAAAATAACTACCCCGAAATCAGCTTTTCTTTTTTATAAAGTTATATAATGCCTTGGGAATCCTGGAGGACAGTTCATTCAAGACAGATACAATTTCTTTCACCTGGCTGAATATATCCTGTTCCCCAGCCCAATACTTTTTTATTTTGTTGAGTACATTTTTATCCTGCGAATTAATGATTTTATTCAGGATAATAACCATCACCAGCAAATCATCCACAAAACCGGTTATTGGAATAAAATCCGGTATGATGTCAATGGGGGAAACCAGGTAAGCCAATGCGATGAGAATGTAACTTTTATATAGAGAAGAAATTTCTTTGTCTACCAGCAATTTTATCATTAAGTGAACCAGATCCGGCAGAATCAAAAGATACTGGATGAAATAATCAGTCCATTTTCCGGTTTTTTTTATTAGTTTTCCATCTTTTGCCCATCGGTTAATTTTTTTCCTTACATTTTGATAACAATCTTGATAAACTTCACTTTTTTTGGCTATTGATTTTTCCATTGTTTCCTCCAACACAGTATAAAAATTTTGACTTGATTTGTCAAATTAATTTCTACTTATTGCTATCAAACCAAAAAAGGTTCATATATTGCCCTTATACTTGACAATTGATATTTTATGTGTTATTGCAAACACGGTCTTTGTTTACAACCCAAGTAAAACAAGGGCTTAGGAGTGGTCATGAATAAACGAGAACTTTCGGAAACAATAGCCAAAGATCTAATGATTAAAAAATTTGAGGTATATAATTTCATTGATCTAATGATTGAAATTATGGTTGATAATCTGGAGCAGGGTAAAAAGATAGTATTATCCAATTTCGGGACTTTTAAAGTGATCAAGCGCAATAATAAAAGAGTCATTAATCCCAATAATAAAAAACCCCTGATTATTCCAGCAAAAAAAATTGTGAAATTTTTACCATCAAAAAATTTAAAAAAGATTATAAAAGGATAGCACCATGAAAACCCGTTCAAAATTCAAGATCAAAAATTTATTGTGGGCCACGGATTTTTCAAATGAAAGTAAATCCTGTTTATCCTATATTGGCTTTTTCAACCGAAAAATAAATGCAAAAAATTATGCCATCTACGTTCTTCCCAAATTTTCAGATTGGGTATATGAAGCTGCATTTTTTTCAAACGAGGATCTTTTTAAGGAAATTGAGAAAACCAAGAAAAAATCCATGACAAAGATGTTGAGCCTCAGCCGTGACCAGAAAATAGATTTCAAGGCAAAAATCCTCGAAGGGATTGCCAGTGAAGAGATTGTCAATTTCGCCGATTCAAAGAAAATCGATATTATCTTTGCCGGTCGAAGAGGCATTTCAGAACTGGAACAAATACTGGTGGGATCAACAACCTCCCGAATTATTCGAAGATCAAATGTGCCTGCCTTTGTCGTACCCAAAACCAAACGCAATGTCTCGGTGAAAAAGATATTAACCCCGGTTGATTTTGATAGTTCCCTGTTGTCTGAATTAAAATATTCAATCATTCTGGCCAGTCAGCTGAAAGCAAAACTCTATGTTGCTCATATTTCTGAATTTTTTAATTATCGGGTTCCGGTACTTGAAAAGGATAAACTGGCCAATTTGATCAACAAAAAAATAGAAGGGGTGGCCAAAGAGTTTAATTTCCATATTGAAAACATTTTTCATGATATTGGCGAAGCCGCGCAAAAGATCGTTGAAATATCAAAAAAAGAAGAGATGGATTTAATTGTCATGACTTCTCATCAAAGAAAAGGTGTTGAAAAATTTTTTCTGGGGAGTGTTACAGAAAAAGTTCTGATGGCTTCTGATATTCCTTTGCTTATAGTGCCCTCTTCTTATAGCATTTCATAGATCACAACTTATTCCCCTCAAGAATCATGCGTTCCCTTGCGGAAAAAGATTTTCAACGGGTTGCCGTTCACCTGATTACCTTTAAAAATTACAAGGCCAAGTACAGAATAAAAAAAAAGGGTCTGGATTTAATGGACCTGGTTGATCTGGATCATCGCGAACTGAATGTCTATGGGTTTTCTCCGGAAGATATTCAGAACTTGAAACACAATTATAAAGCAATTG
>DAOWKX010000260.1 GCA_030639705.1 Candidatus Aminicenantota bacterium | reverse complement strand
GCCCCCCCACAATATCATTTCCGCTTTTCAGGGTTAATATTTTTCTGACCTCCAGTCTCATGGAACTATAAAACTTCAGTGCCCGGCCTCCGGTTGTGGTTTCAGGATTACCGATAAACATCCCAATTCTTTCTCTCATCTGATTGACAAATAATAAGGTGGTTTTGGAACGAGCGACAATAGCAGTCAGCTTTCTCAGTGCCTGACTCATTAATCGGGCCTGCAGACCCATATGACTATCTCCCATATCTCCTTCCAGTTCTGCTTTTGGGACCAAAGCGGCAACACTGTCAATCACAACAATATCAACACCTCCGGAACGAACCAGGATTTCAGCAATTTCAAGAGCCTGTTCTCCATAATCCGGCTGAGCCACATACAATTCATCAATATCCACTCCCAGTTTCTGGGCATAAATGGGATCAAGGGCATGCTCTGCATCGATAAAAGCCGCTTTACCTCCGGCTTTCTGTGCTTCGGCAATGACTTGAAGTGCAATGGTTGTTTTTCCAGAAGCCTCGGGTCCGTATACTTCCACAACCCTGCCTCTGGGAAATCCACCCACCCCGGTAATGATATCCAGCGATAAACACCCGGTTGAAATCGCAGGGGTACTCACCACATAATCACTTCCCAGTTGCATGATTGCCCCTTTACCGAACTGCCTTTCAATTTGAGAAACTGCATTATTTACTGCAGATAATCTTTGATTTTTATCATCAATCATACTTGCCTCCGGCTCATTATATTTGTTTCAACTTAAATCCTGATCAAATTATTTTTTCACAGTGGAATTCACCCTTTTAACGATTCAGGTATTCCACTTTTTCAAATTCTTCATCCTCTTTTTGATATGACTCTATCAATTCTTTTAAGGAATTGAGCATATTCACCAGATCATTTTCAATTTCCCGTCTCTTGAACTTTAAACTTCTGATTTCCTCTTTTAAATCTTTTTGTCTATCTATTGCACTCTTTATGATTTCTTCGGCTTTCATTTCGGCTTCCTTAATGATCAGCTCTGATTCTTTCTGAGAATTGGTCTTGATTTCAGCGGAAAATTTCTGTGCGGAAACCAGGGTATCTCTCAGGATATCCTCTCTCTTTTCGAATTTAGCAAGATTCTCGGTAGTTTTTTCCAATTTCTTCTTTAGCTTTTCCCTCTCCTGTATCTCATTCTCAAGGGTTTCTGCCACCTGAACTAAAAAATTTTTCACTTCTTCTTTATCATAGCCTTTGATCTTAACTCCAAATTGTTGGGTTAAAATTTCCTGGGGTGTTAGTTTCATTTTATTTATCCTCCCAAACTCAATCTATCCGCATATTCCATCAATACTCCCGTAAAAAAATTATCAATAAAATACAAAAGAACGATAATGATAATGGGAGATATGTCGATTCCTCCAATGATGGAAAAAGGAACATAGCGGTGAACGACCCGAAAAACCGGATCCGTTAAACGGCGAAGAATATAAATAAATCTATTGGGCGGGATATTACCCGCCCAGGAGATGACTGCCCGCACGATGATAACAATAATATAGGCCTGAATAACCAGGTGAAAAAATTGAGCCAGGGCTTTTATAAAATTTGAAAAAATCATTGTATTCGTCGCCCAAAAAAAGCCGTTCCAATTCGCAACATCGTGGAACCCTCCTCAATCGCCACCTCATAATCATCACTCATACCCATGGACAGATCCTTAATATCAAAATTCGACAAATTCATGCGGTTTAATTCCTCTTTCAAATCCCTCATTCTTTTAAAAAAAGGTCTCACGGTTTCACTATATTCCGAATAGGGAGGAATGGTCATTAAACCGGATATTTTTATTTTGTTGAGATGGGAAATATAGTCGAGCGCTTTTTTTAATCCTTCAACCGTGAAACCTGATTTACTGGCCTCATCACCGATATTAATTTCAATGAAAACCTCAATTTCTTCGGTTACGCGTTTGTTAATATGTTCCAACGATTTTACTCCATCGACAGATTGAATGAAATTAAAACTTTTCAAAATTTTATTGATTTTGTTTTTTTGAAGCTTACCGATAAAATGCCATTCAATATCCAGATCATTCAGTTTGCTCTGATGGATCTCGGCTTCCTGGATTCTGTTTTCGCCCATCAACTTAACACCACACCCATGGAGTTCAATGATTTTTTCAACGGGTTGCTTCTTGCAAACCCCTAACATCTTGATATCCGATGCCTTTCTCTGGACCCGGTCACAGGCCTTTTCTATTCTCTCTTTAACAATATCATAATTTTCTTTAACTGTTCTCATTCGATTTGTCCGAAATCAGGAATTATTTTCCAGCGCTAATAAAAATTTTTTTTTATTGATGCCGGCAGAAAATCCCCCCAAACCATTCCCTCTGGCAATCACCCGATGACAGGGTACAAACAGCAGGAGTTAATTCTTTGCCATTGCCCTTCCCACGGCGCGCTGTGCATTCGGGAAACCCGCCTTTTCACCTAATTGTTGATAGCTAATCGTTTCACCTTTTTTAATTATTTTCAATGTCTTCCAGATATGTTTTTCAAAGGCAGTTCCCCGCGAGAAAATCACCTCGATAGCGGCCGGATCAAAGCCACCTCCCCGTTTATAAGACTCCAGATCTTCAAAAATTGGTCTTAATTTCGTGCTGTCCTCTCTCATATCCGGATAGTATGTCTTTTCAAATGTCAGCCATTTTTCCTTGTCCTCTTGGATTGCAAAGGTATGCGAAAAAATAACTGCCCCTTTATCAATGCCCACTATCAGGTCAAAATCATGGCTTAATTTTGTCTCGGCATAATATGGCATATTTGTATTATAACCTATTTATTGAATGTTTTAAAGTTTTTTTGCCGGTTATTCAGTTGAATCAAACGGAAAAAGCACCCGAAATCCACCACCTAAATTAGGATATTTCCCCAAAATCAAGATCAAGCAGGCGTGTCGGCTTCCCTTTGAACGGCTTGCGAATCCCATTTCTCGCCAATATCGAAAATGGGCAATAT
>DAOWKX010000186.1 GCA_030639705.1 Candidatus Aminicenantota bacterium | reverse complement strand
GGATAAAAACGTTTCAAACCTTTTCATATTGCACCTCCAATATTTTTTCATATTCACCACCTATGATGCAGATATTATTAAAAAGTTTTCAATTTAAGATTATTTTGTTGTTTGGGGACTTGTTTGGGGGTGAGCCAACGATACTGATTATAAGGCTCAATCCGTACAAAGATGATGAACATTTAACCTTATCCGCCAATAAAAGGTCGCTATCCCTATTTTTTATTTTTGACAAAATTCCAACTTTTTCTTATGATGATATTTGATTATAAAATGAAATTCATTGCCGACCTTCACATTCATTCTCATTATTCGCGTGCTACCAGTAAGAATTTGATTCCCGAATTCCTGGATTACTGGGCCAGGATTAAAGGATTAACTGTGATCGGAACCGGTGACTTCACCCATCCCGGCTGGTTAAAGGAATTGAAAGAGAAACTTGAGCCTGCAGAACAGGGATTGTTTAAATTAAAAAAAGAGTTTCACCAAAACCATAAAACCCACTCACCGTTATTAGGTCGGAATCCGGTTCGTTTTATTCTCACGGCTGAGATAAGCACCATTTATAAAAAAAACGAAAAAGTCAGAAAGGTTCATCAGGTAATATTCGCACCTGATTTTCAAACTGTGGAGGCGATTCAACAGGAATTGACTAAAAGAGAGGTTAATATTACCTCGGACGGCCGTCCTATCATTGGAATGGATTCCAGAAATTTACTGGAAATCGTTCTGAAGGCATCTGACAATACTTTTTTTGTCCCGGCTCATATCTGGACACCCTGGTTTTCAGCTCTGGGTGCCAGATCCGGATTTGATTCTATTTCTGACTGCTACGGTGATTTAACCGGTCATATCCATGCGGTTGAAACCGGCCTGTCCTCAGATCCGCCCATGAACTGGATGTGCAGTTTTCTGGATTCTTTTACCCTTATATCCAACTCAGATGCCCACTCTCCAGAAAAATTGGGGCGAGAAGCCAATTTGTTCGATACCCGGTTGTCATATGATTCCATAATCCAGGCCATACAAAACAAAGACAAACCGCATTTTTTAGGAACCATTGAATTTTTTCCCCAGGAAGGAAAATACCACTATGACGGTCATCGTAAATGCGGTATTTGCTTGAATCCCCGGGAAACTGCCAATAACAATGGTCTGTGTCCTATCTGTGGCAAACAGGTAACTGTTGGCGTACTGAATCGGGTGATGCAACTGTCTGACCGAAATCATCCCCCTGATCCGAGTAAGAATCCTGCCTTTTATTCCTTAATTCCCTTAAAAGAAATTTTGGCTGAAATAGCCGGAGTTGGTCCACAGTCAAAACAGGTGTCACAAAACTACCACTCAATGATCCAGCAGCTGGGTTCTGAATTTGATATTTTACTCAATATTCCCGTTGAGACCATATCTGATCTGGCAAATGAGCGAATTGCCGAGGCCATCAAACGAATGAGAAATGGAGACGTTTTTGTCCGGGAGGGATTTGATGGAGAATTTGGCAGAATCACTGTATTTCATAAAAATGAGTTTTCAAATGCCAGTTGCCAAAAACCATTATTCAAAGAGCTGCCATCCACACCAAGCATTCAGAAAAAAAATACCCGAAGCCATAAAAAAAAAACAGCTAAATCAAGCCCTCTCCCTGACAGCAAACATATTCAAAAAAAAATTCATTCCGATATCCCTAATGGATTCACAGAATCTAAGCCCCGGATAGAGTCCAAAACACTCAATCCTGAACAAAAACGAGCTGTGGAACACTTTAAAGGTCCGGCCTTGATTATTGCTGGTCCGGGAACCGGAAAAACCCGGGTTCTGGCCTTCCGAATTGCACATCTGATTCAGGAAAAAAAAATAAAACCGAACAATATATTAGCAGTTACGTTCACCAACAAATCGGCACTGGAGATGAAGAATCGCCTTTCCCGACTACCGGGTAGCTACGGGTCATTGGACCAACCATGGATTTCAACCTTTCACGGGCTGGGATATTCAATATTAAGAAAATATTCTGAAAAATATGGACGAGATGATTGTTTCTCCATCATTGATGAGGATGAAAAAAATCAAATCCTGCTAAAAAGGGTTAAGTGTGAATCCAAACAGTTAAAAGGGATTTCAGCTTCAATCACCCGGATAAAGCAAAATCTCTTATCAGAAACAAAAATCGCTGATGGTGATGGTAAAAATATTTTTCTTCAATATGAATCTGTTCTGGAATCGCTTAATGCTTTTGATTTAGATGACTTAATATCCAAACCGGTTACACTGCTTGCTGAATTTCCCGAAATACGCGATGATTACCGCTCCAAAATTAAGTGGTGTCTGGTTGATGAATACCAGGATATAAATTTCGCTCAATATCAGCTCCTTCAGCATATACTTCCCGGTCCGGATCCCAATTATGTAGTCATAGGAGATCCAAACCAGGCAATCTATGGTTTCCGCGGTTCTGATGTCCGGTTTATAACCAGATTTAAACATGATTACCCCCGGGCAAGCGAATATATTCTCAAACAGAGCTACCGGTGCTCGGACCATATCTTACAGGCATCCGGAGATATCATTCTCTCCCTGAGTAATACCGAGAAGAACCTGCAGGGACTTCATGAAGGCGTCAAAATCAATATCATTCAAAATAGTACCGACAAGAGTGAAGCAGAATTTATGGCCCGGACCATCGAACAAATGATAGGCGGGTTGGGCTTTTTCTCAATGGATAGCCAGGTTACAGAAGGGAATGAAGTCAGTGAAATCCAGAGTCTTTCGGATTTTGCTGTACTCTGCAGAATCAACCAGCAGATGGAAGTGATGAAAAAAGCCTTTCAAAATCACCTCATACCGTTTCAAACAGTGGGAGATACGCCATTTTTGAAGGCGGAACCTGCAAAATCCATCATCCAATTAATCAAATGGCTTAAGAATCCAAAGTATTCCTTCAGCGAAAATAAATTGATAGATCCAAACCGGATTCAACCGTCATCTTCGGCTCCCATCAAGTTTACCATTGATGATGATTATCCGGTAACCGAACTCATAACAAAAATTCACGACAATTTTATCAGAGATCAATTCAGGAATGACCATATGGTTAAAAAATTACTGGATGTGGCCTGTAAGTTTGATAACCAGCTGGAGGCTTTCTTGAAATTTGTCAGCCTGGGAACAAGTATGGATCTCTATCGAGCTGATATTGAACAAGTTTCATTGATGACTCTGCATGCAGCAAAAGGACTTGAATTTAACTGTGTATTTATCATCGGTTGCGAAAGCGGATTAATCCCCTACTCCCTTTTTCTAAAAACAGAACCTGATCTGGAAGAAGAGAGACGGTTGTTGTATGTTGGAATGACCCGCGCCAAAAATTTTCTCTATCTGTCTCATGCTAAAAAAAGAACACTGCATGGTAAAACATATAATTTACCCAGAAGTCCCTTTCTCGATGATATTGAAAAAGAACTGTTAGAAGTCACGCAGAGTAGAACCAAAAAGAAAAAAAACCAGAATGGCAGTCAATTGAAACTATTTGATTTTTAATTTCGAACTCAGGAATTGATGATCACAAGACCTTTTCGATTGTTTTGGCCAGCTGATGGATACCTTTCTCAATCTGTTCGATTGACGGAAATGAATAATTAAGCCTCATAGTATTTGCACCTGAGTTGTCACAGTGAAACGGGCGCCCGATCACATAAGCAACATTATTTTCGATGGCGTTCATAAATATTTCCTTTGTGTCGATTCGTTCAGGTAACCTCAACCATAAAAACATTCCTCCCGTGGGCTTTGACCAGGAAATTTCTTCCGGCATGTTTTTTTCCAGTGCGCTTAACATGGCAACAGATTTTGGTTGGTAGCAGGCAATGGCTTTTTCAATGGTTTTTTTCATTTTTCCTTTTTTAATATATTCACCCAGTATCAGTTGATTAAATGACGGTGTACAAAGATCCACCGATTGTTTTAACATAATGATTTTTTCAATATGAACATTTTCTCCCACCATCCAGCCCATTCTCATCCCGGGGAATAATATTTTCGAAAAAGTCTTCAACATGATTACTCCCTTTCCCTCAGATAACATCCAGAGGCTGGGAAGTGTTTTGTTTGTGAAGCTCAACTCCCTATAAGGAGAATCTTCCAAAATCAGGATCTCCCGTTCATGCGCGATTTCTATTAAATTATTCCGTCTATTCAGGCTCATGGTAATTCCGGAAGGATTTTGAAAATCAGGAATGGTATAAATGAAGCGGGGTTTTTTCCCCTGGTTTTGGAGTTCATCCAAGACCTTGATTAAAAATTCAATATCCATTCCTTCATCATCCATAGGAATTCCCCTCATATCAGCGCCAGAACGTTTAAAGGCCTGTATGGCTCCTAAATATGAAGGTAATTCCATAATGATGGGCTCATTCTCATCCAAAAATAACATGGATAATAAGTCCAAACCTTGCTGAGAAGAAGAAGTGATACAGATTTCTTCAGTCGAGGCATGGTCACCAAATTCAGCCATATGCTGTTTTAAAGCATCCAGCATATCATCCTCTCCTTTGGTTGGTCCATACTGAAGCGCCAAATAACCTTTATTAGTCAATACATCTTTGGTTATATTAATAATATCTTCAATGGGGAAAAGATCGGGATCAGGAAGTCCTCCGCCAAATGAAATCACACCCGGTTTACGGGACCATTTTAAGATTTCCCTGATTTCCGAACGAACGATTCGTTTTGAAATTTCAGAGTATTTAAATGACATGGATTTACCTCCTTTCTTCACTGATTTAAAACCAAATTATTTTTTTGATCACAAAGACTAAAAATTTCATTCATTTAATAGCTGTATTTCAAAAAATCCAATTTGTGGAAAATCTTTATTTTATATTTTACGTGTCACAATTTTTATTGTCAATAGGCATAATTCCGAAATCCACCACCTAAATTTGGATATTTCCCCAAAATCATGATCAAGCAGGCGTGTCGGCTTCCCTTTGAACGGCTTGCGAATCCCATTTCTCGCCAATATCGAAAATGGGATGAGACGCTCCCAAAAACGAGAAACGTTTTTGGGTAAAGTGAAAAGGGATAACGACTACAGCCTGCGAAAG
>DAOWKX010000004.1 GCA_030639705.1 Candidatus Aminicenantota bacterium | reverse complement strand
TTTGGGAGGGCTATATTCGTATTATCGGTGCTGGTGCTGTAGCTGCCGCAGGAATTTTAACAGTAATCAAATCCATTCCAACCATGATTCAGTCTTTAAAGATTGGAATGAAAGAGCTCCGCTCCAGTGCTTCAGCTTTAAATCAGGGAAAACTGCGGACCGAACAAGACCTCTCAATAAAATATGTGCTTGTGGGTGTCACACTGGTTATTCTAGCCATTACCTTTATCCCGGGAATCATTGGCAAAGACACCACTATCTTAATGCGATTTTCGAGTTCTATGGCCATAACCTTTTTTGCTTTTTGTTTTGTTACTGTGTCATCGCGGATTGTAGGTTTAATCGGAGTATCATCAAATCCTACCTCTGGTATGGCAATTGTCACTATACTCGGTACCGGACTTATATTTCTGATCCTGGGCTGGACCGATTTGAGCGGCAAATTTACCGCCCTAACCATTGGAACCATTGTCTGTATTGCCGCCTCAATTGCCGGTGATATATCCCAAGATCTAAAAGCCGGTTATCTTTTGGGCGCTACTCCCAGGAAGCAGCAGATTAGTGAAATCCTGGGAGCAATTGGATCTGCATTTTTTGTTTGCCTGGCTGTATATTATCTGGGTCAGGCCTATGGTTTTGGTAGTGAAGAGTTAGCAGCACCTCAGGCAACCTTAATGAAAACGGTTTTAGATGGGGTATTGAATGCCAACCTCAACTGGCTGCTGGTGGGTATTGGGGCAATTTTTGCAGTTGTAGCCATGTTTTTTAAGATTCCGCCTTTACCATTCGCTGTTGGTATGTATTTACCTCTCTCCACCATGACCCCGGTGTTTATCGGGGGTATGCTCCGGCATTTTATAGAAAAAAAATACGGAAAGGATAAGGATAAAGTTGAAAAGGGAAAAGATGCAGGAATATTAATGGGTTCTGGTTTTATTGCCGGTGAAGGGCTGATGGGAGTAATTATTGCTATTTTTGCAGTCATACTTGGTAAGACACCAAATTTTCTCGAAATTCATTACCCGGAAAAATGGATGGGCATGGTGGTCTCTTCTCTGGTTTTTGGCATCTTGGGGTGGTATTTATACCGTGTCGCAGCCAAATCAAGGAAAAACAGTTAAACTTTTAAGAGATTTATTGACATAAAAATGCTTTTTTTTATAATATAAACAGTTTACTATTCTACAAACCAGGAGGTAATCAAATGGTTCGGATTGAACCTTTTAAAGGTTTAAGACCCAGAAAAGATATTGTTCAGCTGGTGGCCTCCCCTCCCTATGATGTATTAAACAAAAAAGAAGCAAAAGAATTGGCATCGGGCAATGATTATTCATTTTTACATATTATCAAACCGGAAATTGATTTACCGGATACCATTGATGCTTATTCGGACCAGGTCTATGAAAAAGCAAAAAGTAATTTCGATCGTTTTATAAAAGAAAACATTCTGATTCAGGATAAAAAAAACCACTTTTATATTTATAAACAAATATGGGATGAACATACTCAGGTTGGAATCGTAGCCAGTGCATCGGTTCAGAATTACGAGGATAATATCATAAAAAAACATGAATTTACCAGGGAAAATAAAGAGATCGATAGGATGCGACATATCGAAATCCTGAATGCCAATACCGGTCCGGTGTTTTTAACTTTTAAACAAAATGATAGAATTGAAAACCTTATAAATAAAGCCATGGAACAGGAACCTGAATACAAATTTCAATCTCAAGACACGGTAATCCATATTTTTTACGTTGTCCATGATCCGGAGTTGATTCAACGGATTCAGTTTGAATTTTCAAAACTGAACACTATTTACGTGGCAGACGGACACCATCGATCCGCTGCCGCAACCAGAATAAAACAAATGCGACAATCCCGGAACAAAACCTACACCGGTAACGAAGAATATAACTTTTTTTTATCGGTTATCTTTCCACATAATCAAATGAAGATTCTGGCTTATAATAGAGTCGTAAAAGATTTAAATCACCAAAACAAGGCTGAACTTTTTCACAAGATATCTAAAAATTTTTCTTTTCAGGAGACAGAAATAAAAACTCCCCGAAATCCTCATGAATTTTGTTTATATATCGAGGGTAAATGGTATCAATTAAAAGCAGAAAGCCATACTTTTAATGCTGAAGATCCGGTGGAATCACTTGATGTTTCAATATTACAGAAAAATCTTTTGAATCCGATTCTTGACATTAAAGACCCGCGGACTGACAATCGGATTGCTTTCGTGGGTGGAATAAGAGGATCAGAAGAGCTGGAGAAAAAAGTGAATTCAGGAGATTATCAAATCGGTTTCTCATTGTTCCCCACCTCTATCGGGCAATTATTCAGAGTGGCTGATTCCGGAAATGTCATGCCGCCAAAATCAACCTGGTTTGAACCAAAATTGAAAAGTGGCCTGGTGGTTCATCTGCTGGATTAATGAAAAGACACAGATATCCTCATAAAAAAAATAAGGATGATAAGGAGTAAGTAAGTGACAGTTCTGGATGGGAATAAAATTGCTGGTGAAATCCAGGAAAAAATTAAAAAGGAGATCGATTCATTAAAAAGAACGTCCAATCAAATTCCCGGTTTGACAGTTATCATCGTAGGTGATAATCCTGCATCTCAAGCCTATGTCAGAAAAAAACACAAAATTGCGCAAAAACTGGGGATCAATTCCCGGGTGATTGAACTTGATAAAAGGATTTCTACAGTTCGATTGATTAAACAAATCAAGAACCTGAACCAGGATCAAAATGTCCATGCTGTATTGATTCAACTGCCTTTACCAGATACATTTAAAACCTGGGAAATACTGGATCATCTGGATCCAGGAAAAGATGTCGATCGGTTTCTCCCCATTAATCTGGGAAAAATTCTCTTAAATAGAACTGAAATTTATCCCTGCACACCCGCAGGCGTATTGGTTATTCTGGATGAGTATCAGATCGATTTGACCGGATTAAATGTGGTAATGGTGGGCAGAAGTTTTATTGTTGGCAAACCACTGGCCAGCATGCTCACCAACCGAAATGCCACGGTGACCATCTGCCATTCCAAGACCAAACACCTGGCCGGATTGCTAAGAAAAGCTGATTTGGTTGTCGCTGCAATCGGTAAAGCTGGATTTATCACCCCGGATATGGTTAAAAAAAATGTTATTTTAATCGATGTTGGCCAGAATTTTCTTTATCAGCGCAAGGATGTGATAAAACTTTGTACCCAGTCACAACAAAACAAATTTGAAAAAAAGGGCTATGCCATCACCGGAGATATTCATATCGACGCCTTTAAAAAATCATCTTACTACACGCCGGTTCCAGGTGGAATCGGCCCCATGACTGTGGCCATGCTTATGCAAAATACCCTGCTGCTCTTTAAACAGAAACTTAAACTGGAATAGATGAAAACAGGATACAATAAAGGGATAAAATTGAAAAAAATATTAATCACCGGTGCATCCGGATTATTAGGGAAATCACTTGTGGAAGTATGCCTGGAAAATAATCTTTTTGTCATTGCCCAGTACCATAAAAGCAAACCCGAATCTCAAAAAAATTGCCAGTGGCTTCAGGCAGATTTTTTTGATTTGAAGAGTATAAAAACTTTTTTAAAAAAAAACCAGCCGGATTTAGCTGGTTGTCATTATCTTATAAATACCTATGGCCCCATCACACTTAAGAGTGTTCCGGAACTGAAATCAGAGGATTATTATCATGATTTTTTTCACAACGTATTAACCGTCATTGAAATAACCCAATTTTTTATTCACCATACCTTACTTCAATCAGTCGTTAATATTGGATTTGAAAACCTGGGTAAAATCATGGCCTATAAAGAAGCCCTTCCCTATGCAATTGCCAAAAATGCGCTTCTTCTGATCACCAAATCATTTGCCCGATACTACAAAAACATCCGTTTTAACCTGGTGTCTCCGGTAACATTATATGGAGCTATAGAAAAATTAAAAAATGGTAATCAGGTTTTCCCGCGTTTAGTCGCAGAAAATATCTATGATATAATATCCGGTAAAAAAAGCGGATTAAATGTGACAATTGAATAAAATTCCACCTGAAAGATGGGTTTATCCAGGGAGGTCATGTGTTTTTTAAAATCCTGAATACCGACGGGGAATCCAGTGCCAGGACAGGTTTAATTAAAACCCAGCACGGTGTCATTAAAACACCTGTTTTTATGCCTGTTGCCACCACCGGGACTGTCAAAGCATTGATTCCGGAGCTTCTGTTGAATTCGGGCGCCCAGATCATCCTGGGTAACACATATCATCTTTTTCTCAGACCCGGACTGAAAGTCATTCAACAGTTTAAATCATTGCATCATTTTATGTCCTGGCGACGACCCATCCTCACTGACAGCGGCGGATTTCAAATCTTCTCAATCAGGGAGAATGCCAAAGTGATCCTTGAAGGAGTGACCTTCAAATCTCATATTGATGGACAAAAATTATTTCTGTCGCCTGAAAAAGTTGTGGATATTCAGAATATACTGGGCTCTGACATTCAGATGGTACTGGATTTCTTTAATCCCCACCCATCAACCAGGGCAAAGGACAAAAAGGCTTTGACCATCACCCACAATTGGGCCAAACGAGCACGGCAGCACTTTTTGAAGACAAATCAATCGAATGCCCAATTTGCTATTATCCAGGGTGGCTTATTCGAGGGTTTGAGAAAATCATCCCTTGAGACTTTAACCACCATGGATTTTGAAGGTTATGGAATCGGCGGATTAAGTGTGGGTGAAACCCAGTCGGAATTCCTAAAAATACTCTCCTTTTTACTTCCCATGATGCCTGAGGAAAAACCCAGATATTTGATGGGATCCGGAACACCTGAAGATATCATATTAGCCGTTGAAAAGGGAGTGGATATGTTTGATTGTGTATTGCCAAGCAGAAACGCCCGGAACGGAACCCTTTTCACCTCCAGAGGGAAGCTGGTCATAAAAAATGAAAGATACAAATATGACATCCGACCTCCGGATCCTGATTGTTTATGTCATACCTGTAAAAATTTTTCTAGGGCTTATCTCCGGCATCTATACCTATCAAAAGAAATCAGTTCAGCCATCCTGAATACGATTCACAACCTGACTTTTTACCTTGATTTTATGTTTAAAATAAGGTATGCTATTAACCAATTTAATTTTAGAATATTTAAAGAGAAATTTTTATCTCTATACAAAAAAGGAGTGTGAAATGTTTTTATATGGACAAACAGCCGGTGGAGCTGGCCAACCAAATATGCTGAGTGCGTTACTTCCGTTTATCATTATATTTGTTATTTTTTATTTTCTCATAATCATGCCTGCCAGGAAAAAACAAAAGAGACATCAGGAATTGATCGGTGGATTAAAAGGTGGAGAACGGGTTATTACCTCCGGTGGAATCTATGGTACGGTTACCCGGATCATGGATGACAGAATTGAAATCGAAGTCGACAAAAACACCAGGTTACAGATTACAAAATCATCGATTTCAGGTATCGTTGATAAGACTGGTACCGAAGTCAAACCCAAATAATGAAGCCATGACATTTTTATGACCCCGGTGGTCATAATTCTTAATATAAAAAAAATCTAAATAGGTTGCATGGCTCTCACAAAATAATTTTTGGAGGAAAAAAATGAACAAATCAATGGGATGGAAAATTGGATTGATACTGCTTGTAATTGGAGTTTCAATATTCATGTTCTATCCACCCAAAGAGAAAATCAGACTGGGACTCGATTTGAAAGGGGGGATGCATCTGGTTCTCGAAGTCATTACCGATGATGCCATAAAGATTCAGACCGATCAGAACAGCGAGCAGTTAAAAAACCTGCTGCAGGAATCCAGTATTACCTTTGATAAAATTGTCAGAAAGGATATAAACAAATTTGAGTTAAGCGGTATATCATACGAAAATGAAGAAAACATAAAAGACATACTCGACGATTATTTCAGGGACTGGAATTATGCTTTTTCAACCAACCGGGTAACCTTAACACTGCGGCCCAATATTGAAATGCAGATGAGGGATCAATCGGTTGATCAAGCCCTGGAAACCATCAGAAATCGAATCGATGAATATGGAGTATCTGAACCGGTGATTCAAAAAGAGCTGTTAAGTGAAGATCGATTACTGGTTCAGCTTCCGGGGATTGATGATCCTGCCAGGGTAAAAGATCTGATAAAGAGTACGGCAATGCTAACCTACCATGAGGCTGTTGCCGGTACCTTCCCGTCTAAAGAAGAGGATTTGAAAGAATATAACAACCAGCTTCCTGAAGATTTGATGATTATAAAAGAAAAAAACAGTAAAGCCGAAAGAAGAGCAGACAGAGGATATTATGTGTTAAAGGAAAGGGTCATCGTATCGGGGAACGATATTAAAAACGCCAGAAGAGGTACGGA
>DAOWKX010000021.1 GCA_030639705.1 Candidatus Aminicenantota bacterium | reverse complement strand
CGTCCTTTTTTCATACTCTAATTACCTTTCTTTATTTTAATGACACTATTGTAATCGCAGGACTAGATAATATTTAAATCAAAAACTTTTGTCAATAAATGGTCAAAATTTAAGCAAATCAAAAAGAAGGGTGACGGTGATTGAGTGCGCCAAGTAAGCTGGTGCGATCCAGAGGGTTAAAATCCTTCAGCTCCTGGTATGAAACCCGGATAAATTCAAAATATTATCTGTCAAATAGATTTTACTGAAATATCATTCTAAAAATGGAATTTCAAACTGTCAAGTTAACATATTGGAATATTGATTTATATATGAAACCATAATACAATACTATTTTTATTTAGATTAGGTTTGAATCACTGAAAAAAAATGGGATTGATAAAGAACATTGCTAGGATGAATAAAGAAAAAAGGTTCAAGTTCATATTTTTTAACTGGATTCTTATTGGTTTGGCTATTGGTACTTTCTGTGTTTTTCCGCTGGATAACCTGAAAAAAATTTCCCAGTATGTGAACAGGGAATGGAAAAAAGCTGATAGAATATCAGTTTCCATGATCACTTCACTGGCCCAGACAGGAGAGGGTTATTTATGGATTGGCACCCAGAGTGGCCTCTTACGGTTTGATGGAGTGAAATTCCGAAAATTCAGTACCCAAAACACAAAAGAAATAAAAGTAAACTTTATTACCACGCTCTATGCTGATCATAAAGGAATGCTTTGGATCGGTAGCCGGTCCGGACTGGTGAATTTCAGAGATGGCAAATTTCTGAACCTGAAGGGTTCTGATATTTTGTCCAATGATATTATTAATTCCATTTATGAAGACCATCAGAATAATATCTGGATCGGTAGCGAGGTCAAGGGATTAATTTGTTATACAAATCAGACATTTAAACCATTTAATCCTGATATCAAAATGGATTTAAAAAGTGTCAATGTAATCACATATGATAAAAATGGCAGCCTGTGGGTGGGGACCAGTTCAGGCTTATTCCAGTATTCCAAAGGCAAATGGAAAGTATACTTAAGGAAAGAACCTTTAACCGGTAAAATAGTAACGATTTATCATATGCTTGCCGATGACGAAGGGCATTTATGGTTGGGGACCAATCGTGGGTTGATAAAATTTAAAAATGGAGAGTTTACCTTTCTCAGCCAGACCAAAGAATTTCCGCCTCATCATATTAGATTCCTGTTTAGAGATAAAAATGGTGCTATCTGGATTGGAACTGATGGAACAGGATTATTTCAATTATATAAAAATCAATTCACCCGATTTGGAAAAAATGATGGCCTGACCGGAAATATGGTATATGCAATTCTCGAGGATCAAGAAGACAGTCTGTGGGTGGGGACCTATTCAGGCCTGAACCAGTTGGTAAATCCGAGAGTGGTCACCTTCACATCAAAACATGGTCTGCCGGATGATACCGTATGGTCAATCTGTGAGGATGATAAGGGAAAACTCTGGTTTGCCACCAATGGAGGTATCTGCAGTTATGAGAATAACCGGTTTTTAACCTATTCCGACAAAGAAGGCCTTTCCTCCAATCTGGCTTCCTGTGTATATCCCACTCAAGATGGGAGTCTTTGGGTTGGCCTATTTAATTCCTGGTTGCATCGATTTAAAAATAATTCCTTCAGTCAATATTCATTGTCTACTGGCAATGCGATTATGGATGTGACTTGCTTTTTTGAGGATAGCCATGGTTTTTTATGGATAGGAACCTTCGGGCATGGTATATATCGTTACTTTAATGGGAAATTTGATCGCTATAAAGAAAAGGATGGATTATCCAGCAAAAACATTTTTTCTCTTTGTGAACATCGAGGAGGAGGCCTGTGGATTGGAACCGACGGAGGTGGACTTAACCTCTTGAAGAATAGAAGCTTCACGGTCTATGATAAAAAAGACGGCCTTTCTTCTGATATCATCATGACATTATTCGAAGATGATAAAGGGATTCTATGGATTGGAACTGAAGGCGGGGGACTCAATCGGTTCGAAGAGGGAAAAATCACACAATTTACCCTAAGGGATGGACTTCATGATGATGTGATCTATCAGATTCTGGAGGATGATGAAAAGAATCTCTGGTTTAGTGGAAACAATGGAATCTCCAGGGTCAGCAAGCAGTCATTAAATGATTTTTCAAAGGGTAAAGTTCGAATGATTTCTCCTGATAGTTTTGACGTTTCAGATGGAATGAAGGCCATTGAATGCAGTGGGGGCTACCAGCCGGCGGGTTGGAAAACCCATGATGGAAAACTCTGGTTTCCTACCATAAAGGGAGCTGTCATGATTGATCCCCTGAACCTGGGGATTAATAGTAATCCACCGCCACTTATCATTGAGAAAGTATTGCTTGATGGAAAAGCATTTGAATTCCAAAAGAAAGAAATTGAAGTCAATCCGGATATTCATAAAATTGAAATTTATTTTACAGCTCTCAGTTTTATTTCTCCGGAAAAAATAAAGTTCAAATATCAATTGGAAGGTTATGAGAAAGACTGGTTTGATCACGGGAATCGTAAAGACCGTATCGCTACCTATACCAATATTTCACCGGGACGATACAGGTTTCGGGTTATAGCCTGCAGCAGTAAGGATGTATGGAATAAACAGGGAGCTTATGTCGATTTTTTGGTGCATCCGCCCTTTTGGGGAACCTGGTGGTTTGTTGCTTTTTCTCTTTTTATATTCGCTATACTGTCCTATTTAATCATTCATTTTGCCAGAAAATACATCACCTTGATTACCTTCTGGAGAAAGAAGAACTATATTGGACACTTCAGAATTCAGGAGAAGATTGCTTCAGGTGGAATGGGAACCATTTATCGGGCCTTGGATATTTTGAACAGCAACAAATCTGTTGCTCTAAAAGTACTCAGAGAAGAATTTATGAATGACAGTGTCCAGCGAAAAAGGTTTATCAATGAGGGTTCTATTATTGATCAGATTGATCATCCCGGTATTGTGAAGGTAATAGAGAGGGGAGAACACAATAATCAATTGTATATTGCCATGGAGCTTCTGGAGGGAATGTCGTTGGCTGAATTAATCAAAAAAGGAGTACAGCTTTCTATTGAAGAATCAGTTGAAATGATGATTCAATTAATAGATGTGCTGGACAAAATTCATTCCAAAGGAATTTTTCACCGGGATTTAAAGCCAGAAAATATCATGTTGATAAAAAAGGCGGGAACAGAATATTTTATTAAGTTATTGGATTTCGGACTGGCAAAAACGAAATCACTATCACGGCTAACTGAAACCGGTATGGTTATTGGAACCATTGGTTACCTTTCTCCGGAACAAATTACCGATAGTGAATTCACCGCAGCCAGTGATGTTTATTCTTTAGGGATTATTTTCTATGAGCTACTGACCTTTAAAAAGCCCTTTATCGGAGAGACAACCGTTAATATTATGAGACAGATTCTTTATGAAGATCCTGTAAAACCTTCTGATCATCAGGCAGATATCCCGTTTCGATTAGAGGAGTTGATATTAAATATGATTGATAAGAATCCTTCCCAAAGGCCGACTCTGGATGTTCTATTGGAAAATTTATTGCAGTTAAAAGGCCCGAGAAAAGAGTAGAAGAATTATTGATTAGGGGAAAGGGGTAAAATCTACGTTTGATGTTGTAACATAAATAAAGTATTTATATAAGCCGGGGAAGTGAAAGAGGCCTTACCCAAATAGAAAAAATTGAGGTATAATATTGAGGGATATCATGGAACAGAAGTTTTCCAAGTGGATGGTTTTTATTTTTTTTGGATGTTTCCTGCTTTCCTGTTCCTCTCCGGAAATTCAGGATGTAGAGGTTATCCCCGAGACCATTGTGGTATATGGTGATTCCCGGACCGGTCACGGGGTCCATCAGGATATAGTCGAGGTCATGATCCGGGTTGAGCCGGTTGCGGTTTTTCATACCGGCGACCTGGTCGAGGATGGCTGGAATCCAGATCACTGGGTGATCTTTAATAAAATCGTTGCCCCCTTGTTACAGATGGCTGATTTTTATCCGGTTCTGGGAAATCATGAGTACAATTCCACTCTCTATTTTGATAATTTTGATCTGCCCAACAATGAACGCTGGTATGTTGTGGGTATAAAAAACCTCCATTTTATTATTCTGGACAGTAATTATCCCCTGGGTCCAGGATCAGAGCAGTATATTTGGTTTCAGAAAAATCTGGAACAGGTTGCCGGCACGGGTGTGTTTTTAATTGTATTATTCCATCATCCCCCCTTCAGCTCTGGTCCGCACGGAAATGATGAAAAGGGACTCAGGGAGACCATTGTGCCTCTCTTTGAAATGTATTCGGTCCATATTGTCTTTAACGGGCACGATCATATTTATGAACGTTCTCTGAAAAACAATGTTTTTTATGTGGTTACCGGTGGTGGTGGTGCCCCTTTGCACGAAAAAAAAAGGAACAATCCCTTTAGCCAGGTTTTTCAGAGCAAACACCATTTTTGCCGGCTGCAAAGCACAGAAAATCAGTTAATCGTGGAAGTTTTTAGCCGATATTTGGAAAAGATCGATCATTTTGTGGTACAAAAATAGTTTGCAGTGTCAGGTCTTGTTCTTTGCATCCGGAAGTAAGGATTCAAGCTTCAATGTTAAAATATCCGAAAATTTTAGTTTGAGCATAAAAAACTCATTGAGCATATCATTTGTAAAAAAAAATTTATATTAGTATATTAATAATGATGATGAATTTTAAGCATGGCGAATAAGAATAATACGCAAAACCAAATTACAGTTGATTGTTTTTTTATTATTTGTTTTATTGGTTGTCGATAAATCAATATGTTCTTCAGAGGACAGACCTGTTCAGATTTACCATAATCAAAAAACCTATCCTCTCTATCCCAAAACCCTTGATCAAATGCCCGATGTACCTTCTCCATTCAGGACTGAGGATGGCATGGAGGTGGTGATCGCCTTTACAAAAGAAAATAAATTTGCTCTTATCCCGGTTACAGTAGAAAATGGAAATCCTTTACTTTACAGCAGAAAAATTAAATCTCTATTTGGAAAAGACCGTCAGCTGGAGGTGGACTCGGGCGATTTTCCTGATCTGGCAAAAACCGGGCTGCACAATGAGCAGCAATTGAATGGCAAAACCATGATTACCGGAATTCCTGTTGAAGTTATCACCTATATTGGCCGTCCCGGAAGGTTTTCAGGAGCGGGTTTTATGGCCCATGATGAAGACATCATCTCGGTTTTGAAAGGTGATAACCGTTTGGTTAGAAAGCTAAACCTGACCCATTCGCAGATGGCCAAACCTCTTTTTCATATCTGGAATATCATTCTTAACGAAATTGAATTAAAAAACTGGGGAAGATTCTGGGGCAACATTCAATATGTGTTTTACAATGGGAGGAAGATCAAACTGAATGCAAGTGGAACCAAGGGATGGCAGGTATCCATATTTCAGGATGAAATCCAGGGAACGTTCAGTATAAACATTCAATATCAATTATCCCTTAAAGAAAAATTATATGTAGAGAAAAAATATTCCCCTCTCTCCAAAAAACAGATGGTTGAACTTGAAAAGAAACTTTGCAGTATTCATTTCAGTGAGATGGCTCCTTATTACATTATGAGATAT
>DAOWKX010000095.1 GCA_030639705.1 Candidatus Aminicenantota bacterium | reverse complement strand
CAGAATTCTTGGAAACATTAAATATGACCCATCTGGTTTTTGATATTCAAATACAGAATTCAAACAGTCAAGGCGCTCGCACATTAGATTACGAGTCGTCAGATAGTGATTTTTGAAATCAACCACACAATCTTGAGATCCTTTTAATGCCGCCAGAGCTGCATACTGTGAAACCACGGGCGCACAAATGGAAAAGGGGATATGAACTTTTTTTATCTGGGATATCCATTGTTCATCCGCATGCAAGTAGCCAATCCGCCATCCGGTCATGGCATAGGTTTTGGTGAAGGTAAAACAGCTGATCACCTGCTTTCTCATGTCCGGTATGGATGCCAAACAAAAATGGTGGTGACCATCAAACACAAAATATTCATAGGCCTCATCGGTAATGACCATCAGATTATGTTCCAGGGCAATTTTTGCCAGGCCCCGAAGCTGTTCCTCAGGAAAAACAGATCCGGTGGGATTATTGGGGTTGCAATACATGATTGCCCTTGTCTTTGGACCAATAGCCCGGGTAAGGGCCTCCAAATCAAGTGTAAATCCATCTCTTTCAATCAACGGAACGAGTACGGGTTTGCCTGAAGCCAGAACCACCTGCTGGATGTGGGTGGAATAAGTGGGGCTGGGTAAAATCACCTCATCCCCTGGATCAATAACCGACATTACCGCTGCTGCCAGGCCTTCAATCGCACCGATGGTAACCAGCAGTTGTGATATGGTTGCATCGATATGATTATCCCGCTTTAACTTTTTTACAATCTCCGCCCGCAATTCCTCTAATCCATCACTGGGGGAATACCCTCCGGTGAGCCCATTTTTGATAGCCTCTATGGCAGCCTGATTGATATGTTCCGGTGTACCGGCTGTGGGTTTGGCCCAGGATAAAAACGCCACATCATCAAATTGCTTGGATAATCGGGTCATCTCGTGAATGGCAGATTCAGGGATCTGAGCCACCCGGTTTGAAGTAGCTGCTGGTTTTTTCATCGTATTCTATCCTATAAAATTTTCTTTTAACAACATTATATCTTACATCATAAATGATCAATGGGAAGCGTTTTCGGCCTTTTATTTTTTTGCTCATAGTCTTGAATGGCATGATGAAGAGCAGTCACTCCCAGAAGCGAACAGTGTTTTTTTCGTTCCGGGATCCCTTCCAGCGCCATAACCACATCATCATCTGTTAACTTTTTTGCATCTTCAATGCTTCGACCTTTAGCCATTACTGTCAGCATGCTGCTGGTAGAAATCGCACCCGGACAGCCAAAGGTCTTAAATTTGATATCTACAATTTGTTCTGATTCCACTTTTATCCATAACTTCAACACATCACCGCAGGAAGAATCACCTATCAAAGAAAAACCATTTGCCTCTTCTTCAGACATTTCTCCAACATTCCTGGGATTTCTAACATGATCCATTACAATATCATTATAAAAAAGTACTGGACCTGATTGCGATTCAAAATCAGTTTCATCCGGTGTCATTTCCTCACCCGTTATCAAGAAACTATTCATTCGACGTGTATCTTGAAAGTCTGCGAACTGCCTCACGTACATCGTGGATGCCGAATGAATATCTTCTTCTCAATATCCCCAATCGTTCGGTTCGGGAAATATCTTCCGGGAGTCCCAGCAGGTTCACAATCTCCTTGGCTGAGATACCGGTCTTTTCTTGAATGGTTTCTAAACTATCCTGACCAGTGATGGATATATATATGGATTCTCTTTGAATCTCAAGTCCTTTGGCTAATTTTTTTTCATCACTGGTTTCACCTTTTCCTCTTAAGCAGGGCCTTTCTGGTTTTAACTCAAATGGTTTCTCTTCAGCTATTATCCTGGGTTGTTGATTCCATTTTTTACCATGATTTTTATACAAATCAAGGGTTTTCGGTGTAATCACCCAGCTGACAAAAACAAATAAAATTGCAATACCGGCAATAGGAACGAGCATCCAGGCCCGCTTAAACAAATTTTTGGTTTTTTCTTTAATCCATCGCCATTCCAGAATAAGATGGACCAGAATCAATATCGTGAATGCAATGGCAAAATATAGATGAATTCCTCCCCATTGATGGCGATGAAGTTCTAAAAAATACTTTGAAGTTTCCTTTACATAGGGACCGGAATCGGTAAAAAAGGTCATGATCAGACCTGTAATCACCAACCCGAAAAGAGCAATAAAAAGGACCACATCCACCCAGAATCTTGAAGTTGTCTTTCTCATGATGCAGATACCTCCGGGTATTTGGTTTAACGATCTCTCCTGCAGCCGTCCCCGGAAGAACAGGGCGGAGCATCACATCTTTCATCCCGGCCACAACAGGTGGTTCCGCCGGATGGTATTCTTCCATTTAAAATGGCTGCCGGAGCAGAAAGAAGTTTTTCCATATTCGTTGATCCACAGCGGGCACAGGAAACCGTTTTCTGAGTCATGGTTTTTTGAAAAATTTCTGTTACCTGACCACATTTTTGACATTTATAATCATAAATCGGCATGTTATCTCCAAAAATAATTAATTATAAGCTTCCATAATCTGCTTATCTTCTGTCATGAGATCTCCGGCAAGCTCATTCATTCTCAGGTTTTGCCAGAATGTAAGTTTCTGATGGACTTCCCAATATTTCAGGGGAATGGGGTGGGTTCCGATTACTACCGGAAGCCCATATCGATTTTCAATATACTCTTTAAACTGCCGTATCCTGGGACAGGGAGGATAGCCAACCACCAGACCGGTCGCAAGATGTATGGCCCCGGCTCCATTCTTTTTCATCTCCTCCGGCACATATTCAATATTACCCCCCGGGCATCCACCGCAATAAGAATATCCAACAATCTCAACATCTTCATCCTTTCCATACCTTGAAAATCCACCAACCCGCTCTTTTAAAGCCCTGAAACATTTTCCGCCCCCGCAATTTTGATACCGGCCACAAATGATAATTCCAATTTTCTTCATAATTCATTCCTTTCTCATTGCCTGTTTCAGTGTAATAATTCATGACATTGGTTGCATTTACCATAGAAATGCACTTCATGGTTTTGAATATTGAATTTATATTTTTTTGATAAAAATTTTTGAATTTTTGTAAAGAACTTGACTTCATCATCTATAAAATCGTTATAGTCTATTATCTTTCCGCATTTTAGACAAAACAGATGATGATGGTGTTCTTTTAAATCCCAGGTTAATTCATACCGGCTCTGGCCTTCTCCGAATTCAAACTTGTTTATTAGGCTGAGCTTGACCAGTAAGTCCAGGGTTCGATAAACTGTGGTTAATCCAATATCCGGATGATTTTTATTGATTTTCAAGTAAATATCCTTGGCCAGGAGATGTTCATCTGTTTTTGACAAAAAATCAAGAATCACCCTGCGCGGTAACGTCATCCGGAACCCCTGGGTTTTTAAACATTTTTCCATCTCTATAGACTTTTTGTTTTTCCTCATCTTATCTCCTCCTTATTGCTCTTCGTTTTTCCCTGTATCTTCTTCGCCTTTCTCCTTTTCCCATACCTTCATCCACATCGCGCGCATCAAAATGTCTTTGATTTCTTAAAAACCCGAGCAGAAATGATCCGATGTATCCGACAACTTTTCCCAGGGTATAAGCCGGAGGTGGTTTGTTTTGCCTCCGGCTTAAATCCGTTTCTTCTGTCTGACTTACCTGATTATCAATGGATTTAACCTCCACCACCTGGAAAGAATCCTCTTTTTTTTGAATGGCATCACTTTTTTTTGTCAATGTCATCCATTCTTTTTTTCAATTCATTAATGGTATTTTCCATTGATGAAATCTGGTTTTTCAGGTATTCTTTTTCCTGCTCAGGACTAGATTCATACGATTCAGGATAACCCTGATATGAATATGGAGCATATCCAGGTACAAATCCAAAACCTCTGCCAAAACCACGGCCCATCCCTCTGCCAAAACCACGTCCCATAGCAAAACCTGGATGGTTAAATCCACTACAATAGCCGAACCCGCGTCCGGTTCGGGGACCCATTCCACCGGGTCCGGCACCATCTCCATACGGCATTTTAAACCTCCTTATTTTTATTTTTTACGGATTGTTGATAATGGGCACCGCCTTCACGAACCAGTGCGGCACCACATGTCGGACATCTTTCATCTAAACAAGGTACCCCGGCTCTTTTTGGAGCTGAATACCCGCATTTCATACAAACACACTTTCCGGAGGGTCCAAGACCACGACCTCCTCCAGATCCAGATCTTCGTCCCATACCTCCACTTCTTCCACTTCCTCTACCGTTGGGCATAAGGTACCTCCTTATTGAAAATGATTATCATTAACATTTAAATATAGTATAAATAGTCCGGCTTGTCAAGTTTTGATATTAAAATTTCTACACTTTTTTTATCAATTGTTTTAGTGTTCTTTAATATCCAACAGACGGTTGATTTCGTTCTTTTTAAATCCCACGATTGGCCTATTGTTGATCAGGGTAACCGGAACCCCCTGCTGACCTGAGCGCCGGACCATGTCCCTGGCTGCAGGTTCATCCCTGCTGACGTCTATTTCTTTAAAACGAATTTGATGTTTTTTCAAATGTTGTTTCACTGCCCGGCACCAGGAACACGTTGGTGTGGTAAACAATATCACTCTGGGTTGCTGCTTCATGGTAACTCCTTATTTTAAAGACTTTTTATTGTTTTTTTAATACTGAGAGTGAAATGTTCAATCTCTCTTTTGGTCAATGTTCTTCTGACCTTTCTCTCACACTTGCGCCGCATCATTTCAATTTTTCTTTTCACTGTTTCACCTTTTTCTGACAACAGAATCTTGCATCTTCTCCTGTCGATAGGATCATCATGCCTGATTAAAAAACCATTCTGAACCATCTTTTCCACAACCCGGCTCACCCTTGAGGGAGAAAGGTGCATTTTTTTTGAAAAATGTTTGCTGGAAACAACTTCTTTGGGGTTTAATTGTTCGATACCATGCAATTCGGATGGGGAGAGGTTGGATTCTTCCATTATTTTTATCTCATTATCAATGCACTTAGCTTTGAGGCGAACGATTAATTCCATGAGACTTTCATTTTGATGATCCATGATTCAATGATTGAAAAGCCGTCACACTATCGAATTGATGAGGGTATCTTCATCCTGCACACCCACAAATTTCTTATCCACCTGGCCATCCTTTAAAATGAGCAATGATGGTATGCTCACGATTTCATACTTCTGAGCTGTTCTCATGTTATCATCTACATTTAATTTACACACCTTGACCTTATCGCCCATTTTTTTGGATACATTTTCTAAAATCGGTCCCTGCAATCGACAGGGCATGCACCAGGGCGCCCAGAAATCAACAATGGTGGTACCTTCTGAAATCACTTTATCAAAACTGTCGTCATTGATGTTCAAAACACCGTTTGTGTTACTCATTTAACTACCTCCTTTTTTTATTTGTCATTAGCATTTATTGTTATTGTCAATTATATACCATCTCTGCCCGCTTGTCAACTAAAAAATAATTTTTTTTTGTTTTTTTTAATCAAATGATTCCTATGGTTAACAAAATCAAACCCTTTCGCATAAATATAACCTTTTAGGTTGACTTTAGGCAATTATCATGTATACTCATAACAAAATCATTAAAAAGGAGTGAATATGAAAAAAGTAATGATGTTTCTTCTGCTTACATTCTTTCTGGGCTCTTTATTGATTGTTAACATCGGGAATGGACTATATGCCGATACCAAGAGTGAAAAACCCTGTAAAGCCAAAATTATTAAATGCCCGGTTAGTGGTGAAGTGATATCCAAAGATGCAAAAAAAATAACCACTGAGTACAAGGGAAAAACCTATTATTTCTGCTGTGAAAAATGCAAGGCTGAATTTGAAAAAAATCCCGAAAAATACACAAAATCCTGTACCCACCAGGATGTTTACTATTGCCCCAAAGACGGATGCAAGTACAAATCAGACAAACCGGGGAAATGCCCGAAATGTGGTGTTGAATTGAAAAAACATGTACACAAAGTTACTTACGTCTGCCCCATGGAAAAATGCAATTTCAAATCCGAAAAACCGGGAAAGTGCCCGAAATGCGGAATGGAATTAAAAAAAATGGAATGCAAGTGCCATACTAAGAAAGAGTACAGCAATAAAAAAGAAACCAACAAAGAAGAAAAATAATTTTACTTTCTGGCATTGCTGTCTTTTCATAAAAAAATTAGCCTTTAAAATCATTCAACTTCAATACAAATATCGTTTTTTCTGATTGAATTTTCTCTGCAGGTATACTATATTGATATGGAATTGGTTAACCATAGAGGAATAAACTAAAAAATGAATAATCAGGATGAGCCAATAAAAGGCGAGCATGACAATAAAAAATCAGAAAATAAAAGCTTCTTAGAACAGCTAAAAGAGGAACACCATCAGATTTTAGGTACCCTTCAGGAAGTTAAAAAAAATGGAGCTCATACTATGGACGGACGAAATGCCCTGACAGCAGCCAAGGATCTTATGTGCATGCATTTTAAAAAAGAAGATGACATACTGTACCCCGAACTTAAAAAATCAGTAAAAAATAACAAACATGACAAACAGATCATAAAGACATTTATTGAAGAAATGAAGAAGGTGACCCAATTTTGTGATGATTTTTTTCAAAAATATTCAATCAGTGGCGGTGGTATTGAGTTCTTAAGAGATTTTGAAAAATTATATGCTATGCTTGAAACCCGTCTTCAAAAGGAAGAAACCGTTTTATACCCAAAATATGCACCCGGGTAAAAAACTTTTAAATTATTCTCTTTCCTCACTAAAGATTTTCAGGTTAAGTTCCAGCTCCGGTCTTATTATCATATCATTTATACCCTTTATATTATAATCCCAAAATTATCACCAGATTGCCCCTCTGAAGAGATGAACCATGTTGACAAAAAAAAATATTTTAGTATCATAACTAGAGCATATCAATATCATTTGGTAAACAAACCCGATGACAAACGAGGAGGCAAACCATGATTAATATAAGGGATATCTTAAAGGAAAAGGGTCATGATATTTTTTGGGTTCCTCCCGATGCAACCGTCTACGAAAGCCTGGGAAAGATGTCTGCCCGAAATGTCGGGGCCTTGATGGTCATGGACGATGAAAAGCTGCTGGGAGTAATAACCGAAAGGGATTATATGAAGAAAATTATTCTCAAAAACCGGTCATCCAAAAACACACTGGTAAAGGAAATCATGACTTCAAATCCTGTTTTTGTCACTCTTTCGGACTCGATTGACGAGGCCCTGTTAGTGATGACCAAGCAACGCTGCCGGCATCTACCGGTGATCGACCAGGAAAAAATCACCGGGGTGGTATCTATCGGTGACCTGGTTAAAGCCAAAATCAGTGATCTGGATACCACCATAAAATATTTGAATGATTATATATTTTCCTAACGATCACACACTGAATTCAAGAACAATTCAATAAACCCTCTGGGAATT
>DAOWKX010000048.1 GCA_030639705.1 Candidatus Aminicenantota bacterium | reverse complement strand
TGTCTTCCTGCTCCTGGGCAGCCCATTGAGCCCTTCGAAGGCTCAGACCTATCTTTCTTGCCTCCGTATCAACTCTGAGAATTTTGACCTCAACTTCATCACCAGCCTTAACAACTTCCTGTGGTTTGTCAATTTTATGGTGTTCATGATGATGTATTGCATAAAAGTATTAGAGGGATTTTTAATGAACCCAGGAATATTGTCATATTTTTATCCAGGAAATTGAGAAATGATACATTAGAGGAGATAGGGAGGGAATTTTCTCTGCATCGATATAGTTCAGTCAGCACGATTTTAATTCGAACAAAAGAGAGACTGAAAAACAGTCCGGGGTTACAAAAGAAAATAAAAAAAATGGAGGAGATGATTGGCAAGAGTCAACAGTAGACTTGACCCCTTAACTTTTTTTTAGCCCATTCGGTAAAGGGGTCGGGTCAGGCAGGTGGGGCCACCTCCTCCCTTTTTACAGAGTTCTTCTCCGGAAAATTCCTGTACCTCCACACCTTCAGCTTGTAGTCTTTTTTTGGTTTCTGGATTTCCGGATATCATTATACAATTTCTCGGAGCAGTGGCAAGGATATTGCAACCCATAGTGAGGTACTCAGAATCTGGAACCTCAATCATCTTAATTCTTCTCTGGATCAGCCAGTTTCGAAAGGGAATGGGGAGCAGTCGTGGATATACTACTGCCAGATCATGATCAATGGGGCTTATGAGTGACATCAGATGAAGGATATTATCCGGACCATTCCAGTGTGGTAAAGGCACCGTGACAAATTCTTCAATAAAATCCACGGTCAGGTTTTTAAACTGTCTGATCCCTTCGCCATTGGTTCGATAACTGTGGCCAACGGCAATGGTTTTATGATCAAATACAACCACATCTCCGGCCTCCATGGTACCATTACCGGTTATGGCACCGAGGATGGGAATATTATGGGTTTCCAGGAATTCACAAACAGCAGAAGGTTCTCCCTGACGTTGTTTTTTGCCCATGTTGCCTAAGACCGCACCTTTATTAATCATGATCACCGGGTCCCGTATATATATTGAATCCAGACCGGTTTTGTTGTCCATTGGCATGAAATAGATTTGAGGATTATTTTTTTTGAGTAAAGATTCAAAAAACCGGTATTCTTCAAGTACGATATGGAAATCCGGACAAGTGAGGTAATTGAGTTCCTCCCACTGCGAGTCAACACTTTTTTGATTGATGAATGCATCGCCTGGATGTTTGAGTAATACTGTTTTTATTTGTCCGAATTCAGACTGACAACCAAAATGCATTTTTACCTCCCGTTAATCAAATAGCTGTCTGGCAGGTTTCAGTTTCCCCGGATTATGAATATGGTAAATTCAATATGAATATAACAAGAAAAAGGGATGAAATCAATGACTTAATAATTCCTTAATTCACTATCAAATCTTTCGCAGGCTGTAGTCGTTATCCCTTTTCACTTTACCCAAAAACGTTTCTCGTTTTTGGGAGCGTCTCATCCCATTTTCGATATTGGCGAGAAATGGGATTCGCAAGCCGTTCAAAGGGAAGCCGACACGCCTGCTTGTTCTTGATTTTGGGGAAATATCCAAATTTAGGTGGTGGATTTCGGTATAGGTTGCATACATATGAGACTCAGGGTAAGATTTTATTATTAATCCATTGAATAAGTTACGAAACATATGAGACTCTTGTGTTTTTTATAAGGGTCTAAATATGCGAGGCAAAATAGGTCGATCGACCCGTTATATAGACTTGTGGTACAGGACTCCATTGTGTAAAAAAGGAGTTATGAAGTCCTATGCAGAGATATTTAATTTTTCAGGTAATAGTGAGGCAAAGTTCAAGTTGAAGGTAATAGAGTATCACGAGAAATATGGATTGGAATCCACAATGGAAGCTTATGGAGTATCAAAGTCAACAATATATCGTTGGGCAAAAAGATTCATATTATCAGGTAAAGATCTAATGTCATTGATTCCTACTTCCAGAAGTCCCAGGAGAAAGCGAAAGATGCTTGTGTCCAAAGAGATAATATATTTTATAAGAGAGTTGAGGAGAGATCACTATCGTTTGGGTAAAGAGAAGATCAAACCGATATTAGATGAGTTTTGTGAAGAGAATGGATTTAAAAAGATATCAGTATCAACAATAGGTAAGGTAATAAAGCGGTATAATATGCTTCACCCTCCCAATGGCCGTGTATACCATAACCCGTCAAGCAAATGGGCCAAAAGGAAAGTATCTTATAAGAACAGGGTAAAGAGATCACCAAAGATATCAACTCCCGGATATATTCAGATAGACACAATGCTAAGATTTATGGAGGGGATAAGGACCTATATTTTTAATGCAATAGATCTATCGACACGGTTTCAGTTCTCTTATGCATATCACTCTGCAAGTAGCAGTGATGCCCTTGATTTCTTTAAAAAACTTGAACAGGTCTATCCTTTAAAAGGAGGTATAAAAAAAGTACAAACAGATAATGGAAGTGAGTTTTTAGGTAAATTTGACCAATACCTTAAAAAAAAGAAAATAGAACATCTCTTCATTTATCCAAGATGCCCTAAAATAAACAGCTTTGTTGAAAGGGCTAACAGAAGCTTAAATGAAGAGTTTCTGATCCCATATCCTTTTTATGATGACAGGGATTTGGATAAATTTAATAAGGATCTTATGGAACATCTTATCTGGTTTAATACTAAAAGACCACATAACTCATTGGGAAATTTATCTCCCATTGATTATGTGATAAAATCTTATCCAGAGTCTCATATGTGTGTGACCTATACATCCATTTGACAATAATGAATCTTTAATGTATAAATTACAAAAGACTTCTTCAAGGAACTTGTTGAAAGGAATTCATTAAAAAAATTAAAAGGGCAATAATAATGCTGAATTATAGAATAAATTATATGAATAAAATTTTTAGAGGGGAAAAGATTGAACTTGACGGCAAATATTTTTTCATTTGAAGAACCAATGGTTGAAAAAAAGGTAAATGGAGAAGTTGTGGCTGTTTGTATCGGAGATGAAAAGGGAAAACCAAAGAGTATGCAAGATGCCATTACTTTAAAATCGGGTCATGGAGTAGAAGGAGATGCCCATGCTGGAACTGAAAGGGAGGTTTCTTTATTGGCTGTAGAGAATGTAACAAAATTCACCGAAGAAACAGGTATCAGCGCACCACCAGGATGTTTTGCAGAGAATATCAGAATTCAGTGGTTTTCCCCAGTCGATCTAAAGGTTGGCACTCACATCACAGTTGGCGAAGCCGAACTGAAGGTTACGGCCATTGGAAAAGAACCATCCAAAAGACACACATATTCTTACATGGGGCACTCCCTTCTGACTACTATAGGTATCTTTGCCGAGGTCATCCTAAATGGAAAAGTCCACACCGGTGATCCTGTTAGATTAACAGGATGGGAAAAATAGATAGTTTAAAGATCACAAATAGTATCTGAAAAATCGGTTTATGGAAATTACTGCCAATATGATACCTCAAATTGTGGGAATAATACCTTTATTGAAATTGTAAATCTGTATTATTGAAATGTTCAAGAATATTAATCAGTAAACACAGAAAACAGCTTATTAGGAATACCAACAGCTAACCTGTCCCGTTCGATTTTTGCATATTTACGGGAATCCTCACATCCAAATGAAAAGGTTAGTTTTCCTTCAAGATAGGCTCTTACTGCAACACCACTACAGATTGGCATCATACTGCATAGGGAAACATCTAAATTTTTCATAGAATGGTTATTATGCAATCTCACTAAATCCATCGCACATTCTGGTAGAACATATGACATAACCAGATCTGGTTCTCCTTCTGTATTCAAACCAATATATTTAATAGGTTCTTTAAAATAAGGGATATATGGAATCAAGGATTTGAGGATATCCTTCTGTTGATGATCTTTATCCAGGCACCAATTAATAAGCTCCTTTTTACTTTTCCATCCAAAGGCATAACCTGCACCGGGACAGTTGATACTTTGCTCATCTAAAAAAACAGGTTGAAGGATTGCTTCTTTTGTGGCTTCACAAAACCTCACATTTTTCAATCTTCTGGCATTTCCAAAATCCATTTCTTCTTTATAAAATTTGACCTTAATCCAATGACTTCTAAATTTATCAGAAAATCTTAAATGAATATCATCCATTTTCCCTCCTTCTTGTATGGTTTATCTATCACAGTTTTTCCTGCAGTTTTTCCCATATTGCTACAATTTCATCTTTAACTATTCCGTTCTCATATTCCATAATTGTCTTGCCCTCAACCATTGCTTCCACAACAGATTTATCAAATACAATCTTACCAATCACTTCTATATCGTTTTTTTTGCAGTATTTTTCAATTTCTTTGGTCATATCCAGATTCAAATCATACTTATTTATCAATATTTTGGCTGAAACTCCAAAATGCCTGGCAACGCCTATCACCCTGTCTGCATCATGCAAGCCAGAGAGGGTTGGCTCAGTTACCACCAGTGCACAATCAACTCCAGACAGTGCGGCGATCACCGGACATCCGATTCCCGGAGCGCCATCAATAATGACCCAATCACATTTTTTTTCTTCTGCCAGTTTTTTAGCCTCATTTCTGACCAGGGCGACCAGCTTTCCTGAATTCTCCTCGGCAATTCCAAGCTTTGCATGCACCAGGGGGCCGAATCGAGTCTCTGAAATAAACCACTCCCCAGATACATTCTCATTCATTGTTATGGCACCTGTCGGACAGACATAACTGCAGAAGGCACATCCTTCGCAGGATATCGGGTCTATCACAAAATCTTTTCCTATGGCATCAAAACGACATATGCTGATACATTTCCCGCACTGGTCACAGATATTTTGATCAATCACCGCGGTTTGGCCGCTTCTGAATTCCTGCCTCATTTTTACCACCGGATTCAAAAGAAGATGTAAATCAGCAGCATCCACATCACAATCAGCCATCACTTTATTTCTGGCTAAGGCTGAAAAAGCGCCTGTGATAACCGTTTTTCCTGTCCCGCCTTTTCCACTTATAACAATTATCTGTTTAATCAATCAATTCCTCCCTATCATGGATTACTCTTATGATTTAGCCTGCATTTATCAAATAACGCCAGAAAATCTTTCCTGTATTCCGGGAATGCTTCAACGATTGAATCTCCTTTTGAATAAGCAACCGCAATCTCCCTTCTGAAAGGTATCTTCATCAATACCGGAATGCCCTGACTCCGGCAAAACTCATCTGTCTTGGTGTCACCCAAATCAGAACGATTTATTAAAATCCCAAAAGGAATAGCAAGCTTTCTTATGACCTCCACAGAAAGAACCAGATCATTCAATCCAAAGGGAGTGGGCTCTGTTACCAGTATGCAAAAATCACTGTCCTTCACAGATTCAACCACCGGACATGAGGTTCCAGGCGGAGCATCAATTATAACTGTTCGTGTGGGATTTATATTTTTTTTTTCCTGTCTGATTAACGGAACTGCCATCGCTTCCCCGATATTCAGTCTTCCATGAATAAACTGAATGGGACCGGCCATCCCGATTTCCATTATCCCAATTTCCTTATTTACCTCTTTTATGGCTTTTTCAGGACAAAAATAACCGCAGCTGCCACACCCGTGACACAATTCAGGAAAAACCAGTACACTGCCTTTTTTATCATTAGCCGGTGGGATAACGGCTATGGCATTATAGGCACAAACTTCACCACACCTTCCACAGTAAGTACATTTGGTTTTGTCAATTTCAGGAATGGGAATAAAAACCTTACTGGTTTCCTCTATGACAGGTTTTAAAAAAATATGAGCATTGGGCTCTTCAACATCACAATCTATAAATTGGACACTACTTTTTGATGATAGTGCTAAAGCGGTAGCTATAATTGTTTTTCCTGTCCCGCCTTTTCCGCTTGCTATTGAAATAATCATGGTTTCTCCTCAATATTTAAAACCAGTTCACTCCTGGCGTTTCTTTCGATCCTTTCTTTTTAACCTGGCTTTTGGAATCGTATTATAGTAATGGTTTTCATTATCATTTAGACTAACAGCTTTTTATATACCAAAATAACATCCATGTCAAGTTGATTCATCACTCCTGTCGGAAATATGCTAAAACAATTAAAATCCAAGTACAAAAACAACATATTAGCTCAGTTTCTACATATAATTTCCGGATATCAATAAATCGATTACATTCTATAAATTCATTTTATTCTCAGGCTGAATTATATACCACCCTGACTATTGACATTTCTCTGAACTTATATTATCTTATCTATATGAAAACAATTATCATTTTCATTTATAAAAATTAATGCTGAATCAATGAAAAATAAATGCTGGTGGCATGACAAATTTTACAACTTTGGTGCCAGAATGACTTCCACCCGAAGAACTATCATCGACATATTACACAGCACCCGGGAGCATCTAAGTGTGGAAGATATTTTCAAAAAAGTACATGAAATGAATCCTTCAACCGGGTTAACAACCGTCTATCGAACCCTGGACTTATTAGAACAAATGGGAATGGCACAGAAATATATTTTCGGTGATGGAAAAGCACGATATGAACTGGCAATTAATCGAAAAGGTAAAGGGTATCACCATCACCTGGTTTGTGTAAAATGCAAAACAATAATTGATTATTCAGATTTTACCAACAATGAAATCGAACTCTTTAAAGCAACAAAAACAAAGTTACTTAAAAAATATAATTTCAAAATAGTCAACCATGTTACCTACTTTTATGGATTATGCGGAAAATGTCAAAACTTATAAAAAAAATAAATTTGGTGCTAATAGAACGATCAATATTAGCAAAGAGGAGGAATAAATAATGAAAATAGCCATCTCAACTGACGGAGATTATGTGTCAGCACATTTCGGAAGGTGCCCAACTTTTACCATAATGGAGATTGAAAATGGAGAAATTACCAAAAAAGAGTCCATCAATAATCCCGGACATCATCCAGGTTTTTTACCTCAATTTTTCAATGAAATGGGAGTAGATTTTATTATTGCAGGAGGAATGGGAAATAAAGCAATGGATTTATTTATTCAATACGATATTAAACCAATTCTGGGAGTCACAGGTAAAATTCAGGATACAATTTCGCAGATAGAAAGTGGGACATTAAAAGGCGGTGAATCACTTTGTAAGCCCGGAGCCGGAAAAGGGTATGGAATTGATAAAGTAGAATACGACCATGGAGATGATCAATGAAAATATGTATAACTTCCCAGGGAAAGGAATTAAACTCTCAAATTGACCCACGATTCGGAAGGTGTGCCTATTTTATTATCATTGATCCGGATTCAATGGAGTTTGAAGCAATAGAAAATACCAGTGCCCAATCAATGGGAGGTGCGGGAATACAATCGGGGCAGCTAATTTCCAGTAAAGGTGTAAAGTCAATACTAACCGGGAATGTCGGCCCAAATGCATTCCAAACACTTCAAGCAAGCGGAATTGAAATAATAACCGGGGTTTCAGGAACGGTTGAGGATGCGGTTAAAAAATATAAAGAAGGTACTTTCAAACCCATAGATGATGCAACCGTGGGATCACATTACGGAATGAAAAATAATAAATAAAATACCAACAAAGATAATATAAAACCTGCCTATTAATTGTGGAATAAATTTTTTTCTGAATTTAATTAAAAATCTTCAAATAAATGGCTCGTATTCACTCGTTGCCTCTCCAAATAAACACTATGAGATGGAATTGAAATATTAACCTATTTCACTTATAATTTAATTTTAAAAAATAATCTCCTTGCTCGTCAATTATGATTACGAAAAAGATTGATACTTCAACAAAAATAATTTGATGAATATAATCGGGAAACATTTAAAAAATCATAAATATATTTATATAATTATAACACTGACAATTATATTAGGAACATCTTTTATAACAACTTATCCAGTCATTAATATAAGTGATGATGAGGTGTATTATCTTCCTCATTATAATAAACCAGATACTATTATTCAAAAAAT
>DAOWKX010000011.1 GCA_030639705.1 Candidatus Aminicenantota bacterium | reverse complement strand
TCTCTAATACCGGCTACATTCCGAACAAATTCAATTGTGGCGGTCTGCATTCCCAAACAAATCCCAAAAAAGGGGATTTTTTTTACCCTGGCAAACTCGACAGCCCGGACCATGCCTTCGATACCCCGAATTCCAAATCCTCCGGGAACCAGAATGCCGCTTGTTTTTTGAAATACCGTGTCCAGATTTGCCTTCAGTAAATGCTCGGATTCAATCAGATCCAGTTTCACCCTAACATTGTTTTTCACCCCGCCATGATAAAGGGCCTCAAACAAACTTTTATAGGAATCATACAATTTTATGTATTTTCCAATAATGCTGATCACCACTTCCTCTTGCAGATTTTTGGCTTTGGTGACCCATTGCTGCCATTTCTTAGAATCATCTCTTTTTTTCTCCAGATTCAGTTTGTTAATCAGGGAATCTCCGAGCCCCTCTTTTTTAAAAATCAAAGGAATCTCGTAGATACTTTCCACATCAAAAGCACTGACCACATCGCTTTCCCTGACATTGGTAAACAAAGCGATTTTTTTCTTAATCTCAGACGGAAGCGGAATCTCAGAGCGGCAGAGGAGTATATCCGGTTGAATTCCAATTTCCCGCAGCGCTTTCACACTGTGCTGGGTGGGTTTGGTTTTTAACTCTCCGGCAGTTTTCATGAAAGGAACCAGGGTTAGATGTATGTAGATGACATCTTCTTTGTCAAGCAAAAGACCGATTTGCCGGATGGATTCCAGAAAGGGAAGCCCCTCAATATCTCCCACAGTTCCGCCAATCTCAACGATAATGATGTCGTACTGGCCTTCTAATACCCTGATTGCAGCATTGATTTCATCGGTAACCTGGGGAATCACCTGAACTGTTTTCCCGAGAAAATCCCCCCGTCTTTCTTTCTGAATAATATCATGGTAAATTTTGCCGGCAGTCCAGTTGTTTTTCTGAGACATTGTAGCATCGGTGAATCTTTCATAGTGCCCCAGGTCTAAATCTGTCTCAGCACCATCATCGGTTACATATACTTCTCCATGCTGGAACGGGCTCATGGTTCCCGGGTCAACATTCAGATAGGGATCAAGTTTAATAATCGAAATGGAAAACCCATAGGATTCAAGAATATTACCAATGGATGCTGCTGCAATTCCTTTACCCAGCGAAGAGAGTACACCTCCGGTTATAAAAATATATTTAGTTTTTTTCATTTTCGTCGTTTAAAATAGTTTCAATCTTTTTAATATCTTCCGGAACATCAACTCCGACTGATTGGGTATTACTGGTAATCATCTTAATCGGAATACCGTTTGATAAAAAGCGTAATTGTTCGAGTTTTTCCTGGGATTCCAGTTGGGAACAGGGCAAGTTCACAAATTTTTCCAGCGTGCCTTTCAAATACCCGTAGATGCCAATATGCTGATAAAATCCCTTAAATTCATCACCCGGAGTAAACGGTATCGGCGAACGGGAAAAATAAAGAGATCGAAAATGATTATCCAGAACCACCTTAACAATATTCCTGGAATTGAAATCAACATATGAAGAATTATAATATACTGCGGATATCACCTCCTGCTCAGCGGTTGTCAGCAGGTCATACATCTCCGCAATCAACTTCTCTGAAATGAGGGGTTCATCTCCCTGAATATTAATGGCTGCCTCAAAATCACTATTTCTTATAACTTCCCAGACGCGATCACTTCCTGAGGTAATATTCCCTGAAGTCAGGATAGCAGTCCCGCCAAACTCTTCAACCGCTCTTACTATCCGCATGTCATCTGTGGCCACAATAATCTCAGGGAATCGTTCGGATTTTTGTACCTGGCGATAAACCCGCTCTATCATATATTTTCCTGCAATCACTGCCAGGGGTTTTCCTCGGTACCGGGTGGATTCATATCGGGCCGGAATGACGGCTGCAATCTTTATTTTCATGTCTTCTCTATGGTATTAAAAAAGTGAAAATCGAATACTCTAGGATGGCCTGGTTATTTATCCTTTTTTTCATCAGAATCGGTTTTTTCGCCTTCCAGCGCCTTGAGTTCCATCTGGCAAGTTCCCTGAAAAAACGCTCCTTCTTCAATTATCAATTTTGAGGTGATTATTTGACCGGTCACCTTGCCTCTGGCAAAAATTTCAGTGCTATCTTTGGCAATAATGGATCCTTTAACTCTGCCGTTGATGGCAATGTTTCGTACATCAATATCGGCATTTACCTGAGCACTTTCACCGATAATCAAGTTGTTCCCTTCGAGAATCTTTCCTTTAAACTTTCCATCTATTCTAAAAGATTCCTTGAATCGAATATCTCCCTTCATTTCAGTATCTTTATCAATAAAAGCATTCACCTTGATGGGTTGTTCATTTTTTGACATCTTTTACTCCTTCAAGAATCGATTATAAATTCTTTCAAATTCATCCAAGCTGCTATAATAAATTTCAATCTTGCCCGTTCCGCTTCTGGAATACTTTAGTTTTACTTTGGTGGACAATAACCGGGTTAATTTATTTTCAATTTTCTGCATGTCCGGATCATAAGGCTGGCCGGTTGTTTTATCTTTTTTATAGAAATTTTTCACCAATGCTTCGGTCTGCCTTACCGAGAGCTTTTTCTTTACAATTTGTGAAAATATCATTCTCATATCTTCATGATTTCTTAAAGAAAGCAGAGGCCGGGCATGGCCTGCGGATAATTCTTCGGAAAGAACCCCGGTTTTCACCACTTCGGGCAGTTTTAACAAACGTAAATAGTTTGTCAAAGTCGTTCGGTTCATTCCCAATTTTGCAGATGCCTGCTCCTGTTTGAGATTGTTTTTTTTCATCAGGGTTTCAATCCCTTCCGCTATCTCAATGGCATTCAGATCTTCCCGTTGTATGTTTTCGATCAGGGTCCCAATCATTATTTCATCAATGGTTAATTCTTTAATTAGGGCGGGGATTTTATCCCATTTCAAAGATTGAACCGCCCTCCAGCGCCTTTCGCCCACCATAAGATAGTATTTATTCTCTTTCTTATATACCACCACTGGCTGAATCATACCCGCCTCTTGAATGGAATCGGCCAGATCTCTTAATTTTTCCGGACTGAAGGTTTTTCTGGGCTGAAATGGATTGGGGGAAATATCTTCAACATTCAATTCAACAATTGCCCGACCTGAAGTTTCTGTTGAGTGGTTGGAAATAATGGCCTCAATCCCCTTTCCCAGTACTTTTCGCTTCATCTGAGCATCATCTCCTTTGCCAAAGACATATAGGCTCTTGAGCCAGCTGATTTGATATCATACATCTGAATCGGCTTACCAAAACTGGGGGCCTCGGCTATTCTTACATTTCGGGGAATAATGGCTCGATACACCTTTGACTTATAATATCCCTGGATCTCTTCTCCCACCTGTTTTGACAAATTGGTTCGTTCGTCAAACATGGTGAGTAAAATCCCTTTAACCATCAATTGTGAATTAAAATTTTCCTGGATTCTTTTAATCGTATTCATTAAATCTGACAGACCTTCCAGGGCATAATATTCGGTCTGAATTGGTATCAAAACACTATCGGATGCAGTTAGAGCATTTATGGTTAATAAGCCCAGTGAGGGGGGCGAATCAATAATAATGTAATCAAATTGATCGGCTATCGGTTTTAAAATTCTTTTTAAATACAGGTGATTGTCATCTTCGGATATCAGCTCCAGCTCAAACCGGGCGAGATTCCTTGAAGATGGAATGAGTTTCAAAAACTGAAGGCTGCAATCCAGCATCGCCTCTTTTTGGGAGGTTTCCCCCACCAAAACAGAATAGATATCCCTCTCAACCCGGTGTTTATTGAATCCAAAACCAGTGGTGGAGTTGGCCTGGGGGTCAAGGTCCACAATCAGCACATTGCGCTCTGCAATGGCAAACGCAGCTCCCAAATTAATGGCCGTTGTGGTTTTACCAACACCACCCTTCTGATTAGCGACTGCAATAATTTCACAATTTTTGTCTTTTTGTTTCACGTGAAACATTCTCCATTTGTAGAATAACTATATCATCTCTGAAAGGTATATTATAAATTTTTTGTTCGATATTTTCCAGGCCTTTTTTTATTTTTATTAATTTTCTTTTCGAAGTAATAATAAGTAACTCTTCCACCATCCCTCTGACAAGACATGAAATCAATATATCGGGATTGGGAAACCCTCTGGCCACCATGGTTGGTTCGCCTGTTTGCTTTTTTCTTAGATAATGATATACATCACTTCGCTGGACTGCTATATTCTTGAGGCCCATATTTATTTTCAATTCATATAAAAAAATCTGTTTTTTTATTTTTGACTCCACCAGAACCACTTTTTTATCCCTGTTTACAATGGCAAGAGGAACGCCCAGCAATCCATTTCCACTGCCGGCATCCAGTATTGGTGATTTTGAAATTAAAGGATTAAGACAGAGAGTCTCATTTATCAAATACTTCAAGTTTTCTCGTTTCATTTTTCGCGATATTAAATTTATTTTTTTATTGTACTCCAGAAGGCGGTCCATATATTCCTCAATCTTCGCTCTGGATTCAACATTCAATTTTTCAAATTCAGAAAAAACTTTTTTGGATATCATGTTTGTCATTACAGTCGGCCTTTAATAAACATTATAGCACAAACTCCACTGATTTCATGCAGGAATCAATTGATTAATCAGGATTTCCCCCAAATTTCTAATAATAATATTCACATTATCATTTCATCAACTGATCCTTGTCATTCTTTAATTGAGAATGGAAGGTGATGTTGTGAGGGAACGTAAATGGAGGGCATGGGCCCCATCACATATGAGTCTGCGTGAATAAATGTTGAGCTGTTGACGGCAAAAGGAGTGGTAACAGGTCGTCATTGCGAATCATTTATAGCAGATGAATATGATGATGGTCATGACCGTAATGGTTACTGAACGACACCACCTTCCATTATTGTATTGTTAATATTTAACGATAGTTGTTCGGGTGTAAAATCCAGTATGATATTGATTATTTTTCTCTGCTTTTGACAAATACATAATAGGCGGCAGAAAGCAGCCAGACCGTGAGCGCCAGCGGGGAATAGGCCTCAAAATCAATGATAAGAAAACAGGGAGAGATTAAAATCAGCAGAATCAAGACTACGGCAAAGGCTTTTTTAAAAAATACCTTGAATCGGGACGATATTCTGATCATTGTTTATCACCACATCATCTATTTTGTTATATGTTTTATAGATGAATAACCGGGTCTAAAAATTGAAATATTGCTCAAACTCTTTGGGATGAGGGATACTCGATATTTCTTCTATTTCATCTGTTTTGAGTTCAATCCATCGCGAAATAATCTGCTCATTAAATACATTATCATATTTCAAGTACTCATTGTCTTTTTCCAGGCTCTTTAAAGCTCCTCCGAGGTTTTCCGGCAACATTCTTATTTTTTTTCTTAAAGCCCTGGACTCCGGAATTCCGGAATCAAATGGTCCAAAATTGTACTCCTCAGGATCTATATTCTTTCTTATTCCATCGATTCCAGCCATTACCATGGAAGAAAGAGCCAGGTATGGATTCGAAGCAGCATCACCAGCCCTGTATTCCAGCCTGGTTTCTTCAGGTGTAGTATAGGTGGGAATCCGAATAGCGGCCTTTCGATTTGATTGCCCGAATATGGCTGCCACCGGTGCTTCATATCCCCTTACCAGCCTTTTATAGGAATTGGTTGACGGATTGGTAAAAGCACACATGGATGAAGAATGAAATAATAGGCCAGATAAATAATTTAATCCCTTTTTTGAAAAATTGGCAAATTTTTCTCTGTCCAGAAAGATATTTTTATCTCCCTTTAAAATATATTGATGTACGTGCCACCCGTTACCGGCTCTTCCATAAAATACTTTTGGCATAAAAGTAACAAATATTTCATACTTTTTAGCCAGGTTGAAAAGAATGTATTTTATCTTGACAGCTTCATCAGAGGTGTTCATTAAGGTGTTGAAGTTGGTTTCAATTTCATGTTGGTTGACTGCCACCTCATGGTGATGATATTTAATATCAATTCCAATATCCTTTAAAATCGAAACAGCCTGATTTTTAAAATCAACATACCAATCATCCGGTGAAGCAGAATGATAAAAATTCTTTTTCTCATCAGTTTCCCTTTCGACAAAATAATAACACCCGTTTTCCTCCACCCCGTATTCGGCACTTTTGAAAATAAAGAATTCATATTCCGGTGCCATCATCACAGCCGTTCCTATTTTCAGCGCTTTCAGGCTTTTTTCTGCTTTTTCGGCAATAAAACGAACATCCTGAGGGAAACGGGTATTTTTATGATCTGTTAGAAATATTTTTGTTAAAAAATTAACAGTTTTTTTTTGAGAAAACGGATCCACATACATGGTATCCAGATCGGGTAACATGATCATATCACTTCTTTCGGCTTTGGCAAAACCATATGAATAGGCATCAAATCCCACTCCCTGGTCCAATAATTCTTCTTTAAACATGTGAAAGGGAAGAGTAAGGGAATGAATTTTTCCTTTTAGATCAAGTGTTTGCAAAGAAAAAAATTCTATGTTTAACTCACTGCATTTCTTTTGAATTACTTTAATTTTTGTTTTTTGTGGCATACTTTCACTATAATAAAAAAAAAAATTTTGTCAAGTATTGACATCTCTGATGGCTTTACTATATTATAGTAAACACACGATATTAACGGGAACAAAAAAGACAAGTTTTCCACATATGTTAATATTTTTGTGGAAAAGCAATAAAGATGGATTATTTTAAAATAACCAGAAGCTATTTAAAAAAAATACTGGATAAACCCACCTATGACAACTGGATAAAACCGCTGACCTATATCGGTTCCCATAAAAACGTCGTGTTTGTCGGATCTCCTGACCAGAAAAAAACCTCGTGGCTAAAAAAAAACCTGCTGAAAAAAATCAACAATCATACCAAAAAAGAATTCAATGTTATTCTAAAGCTTGTTCCCCTCTATGATGAAGAAGATACACCCATTCTGGAAGATATGGATCTGAAAGAAGAGGCGGTTTATCACCACTCCAATTTACAAAATAAATATACCTTTGATTCCTTTGTTCAGCTGGATCCCAACCGGATGGCTTATTCCTTTGCCTACTCTGTTTCAGAATTTCCCGGAAAATCATATAATCCTCTATACATCTACAGCGATGTGGGACTCGGGAAAACCCACTTAATGTATGCCATTGGAAACAGAATTGTAAAAAATAACAAAAAAATGCGAGTGATTTACCTGACTACCAGCGATTTGATGAATGAATATGTCGAACATACCCGCTTAAATAAGCGGTCAGAATTTATAAAAAAATATATATCTGTAGATGTTCTTCTGATTGATGATATTCAATATATTACCAAGTGGGGGGGGACCAGTGAACAGTTTTATTATATATTTAATAAACTCATCCAAATGGAAAAACAAATTGTTATCTGTTCAGACAAACACCCGGATAACATTCCGGACCTGGAAAAAAGAATAAAAACAAGATTTGAATGGGGCGGGATTGTAGATATTCTTCCCTACGACCTTGAAGGACGAATTGCCATACTAAAAAAGAAAATTTCCGAAATATCTCATAATAAAAGATTAACCAAAAAGGAATTTCTAATTCCTAACGAAGTTATTTATTTTCTATCATCTTCCATTAAAGATAATATTAGAAAATTAGAAGGTGCCCTCAATCGATTGATTGGATATGCTGATCTTAAATATTCCGATATGAATGAAAATGAAATTACATTATCTTTTGCCAAAGAGGCATTAAAACCGTATATTTCCCTGAAAAAGAAAAAGGTTACCATAGAAGCTATTCAGGAATTTATTGCCAAAAATTATAATATAAAAGTGACAGACCTTAAATTAAAAAATAATCGACCCAGAATTGCACTTCCCCGCCAGATTGCCATGTATATCTGTAAAAATCTAACCAAACACCCTCTGACTGAAATCGGAAGTGAATTCGGCGGCAAACATCATACAACGGTTCTTCATTCAATTAAAAAGATCGAAAGGGAAATTGAAAATAATGAGGATTTCGCCAATAAAGTTAAAAACTATATAAACTTTTTTCAAGATTAATAACTTTTTTTTTCTACCCGAACAATATGAACAAAATTTTCACAATTTATTAAAAGAGAAAATGAAATTCCTTCGCGGATTTGAGTGGTTTTCCACTTTTCAACACTTTATTTCTTTTTTTTATATATTTATTATGATATTATTAAATATATATTATTAGAGGTACAAAAAATGAAAATTTTTGTGGAAAAATCAAATTTTGCCGGTGAATTAAGCCTGTTTCAGGGTATCTTTGAAAAAAAAACCTTAATGGATATTCTTCAAAACATCATGTTAACAGCACTTGAAAACGGTGTACTGGAAATGATTGCCACAGACCTGGAAATCGGACTATCATCCTCCTTTAAAGTTGATGTTAAAGAACCGGGAACCTTTACTGTAAACGGAAAGGATTTTTATGATTTAATGTCTAAAATGCCTGAAGGAAATGTGGAAATTTCTGAAAATAATAATTTACAGATCATCATTAATAACGAAACCAAGACCAGTAAATATAAATTACTAGGATTGCAATCATCGGATTATCCACAGCTTCCAACCTCTAATTTTTCTCAATCCATAAAAATTCCCCTGGACAAATTGAGATCCATGATTAATAAAAATTATTATATAATCTCTCCGGAAATGAAATTTAATCTTGGAGGAGCACTTTTCAATATTAATGATGATGAATTTGAAATGGCAGCCACAGATGGTCATCGCCTTTCTTATACATATTATAAAAATGAATCTACCGTATCAGAACCATCGGGATTTATTATTTCCAGAAAGACCCTTCTTGAGTTATTGAAAATCGGTGAGCGGGGAGATCTTGATTTTAGTTATGATAAGAACAATCTCTTTTTTAAGTATCAAAATCGAATCCTTTCATCCAGAATTATCGATCAAAAATTTCCCAATTATAAAACTGTAATTCCGGAAGAAACCCAGTTTCAGGCGATTTTAAAAAGTGAAGATCTATTGGATACCCTGCGACGGGTTTTAATTTTTAAAACCCGGAATAATGGCGTTGTTTTTAAATTTTCCAATAACAAACTCATTCTAGAAAGAACAACTCCGGAAAAAGGAGAAGCGCACGAAGAATTACACATTGATTATTCCGGGAATAATATTGAAGTAGCCTTTAATGGAAACTTTATTATTGATTTTCTCACCCATATTGACTCGGATGAAATTCAAATAGAAATGAATGATAGTGATAGTTCTTTCGTTTTTAAATCCAGAAAAGATGAAGATATTCATTTTATATATGTGGTCATGCCGCTTAATATTTAAACCGTTTGAGAATAAAACATTTTAAAATTAGAGGATTTAGAAATTTAAAAAACCTTAGTCTTGATTTTTCTTCTCAAAAAAACCTCATTTATGGCTTAAATGGGGCTGGAAAGACCTCTATCTTGGAATCTTTTTTTGTTATCGGATTCGGAAAATCTTTTTTAAAGGTTAAAAAGGCAGATATGGTTAATTATGATATGGATTCATTCTCCATTTATTTAAATGTCGAAACAGGGAATACCGAGAATGACCTTTCGGCTATTTATGAAAAAAGTGATTTTAACCTATTTCTTAATGACAAAAAGAGCAATATTTTTGAAATGAGTGATTATTTTTATCCGGTATTCTTTTCATCTTCTAATTATAACCGCAATATTGATAGCATTACCGCATTGAGAAAAATGGTAAATAGATTTATATTTGGTGTTCGTCCACTTTACATACACTATATTTTGAGCTATAATAAAAATGTAAAACAAAAAAATTTTTTGCTCAAAACCAAGAAAAATGTACTGGAGTTGAGGAGCTGGAACAAGTCAATCAGTGAAATGAGTGAAAAAATAGTTCAAAACAGGGTGGAGTTTATAGAAAAATTAAACCATGAAATTCAAAAAAAGTTTAGACACGCTCTTTCCATTACCTACACTCCCTCTTTTAATACGGATAAAGGCATTTCTAAAGACATTTTTTTTCAACAATTGGATCAGTTAACGGAACTTGAGATGAAGAATCAAAAATCCATGATTGGACCCCATCTGGATGGTTATGAATTGGTTTTAAATTCTAAAAACCTTAAGTTTTATTCTTCGGGAGAGAGAAAGCTTTACCTTCTGATGATATATATTGCCTTTATCGAGCTCTTCAGGAATTTAAAAAATCAGTATCCGGTTTTTTTAGTGGATGATTTTGACACCACCTTTGATAAAAAAAACATTGATTTTTTAATTGATAACTATCCTGATATGCAGGTGATAGCATCATCTATAAATAAAAATGAAGATTTTAACAGATTGATTGAATTAAAAAAAGAGAAAATAGAATGACCCGAAAAAACCAAAAAATTGACCAAAATTATACTGCGGAAAACATCAAAGTACTTGAAGGGCTTGAGGCAGTCAGAAAAAGACCTGCCATGTATATTGGGAGTACCGGACCGACAGGACTGCACCATCTTGTTTATGAAGTTGTTGATAATTCCATTGATGAAGCCATGGCAGGTTATTGCACCAGGATAGATGTGACGATCCATTTTGCTGGTTCGGTTTCCGTAAACGATGATGGTCGGGGAATTCCTGTGGATCTTCATAAAGAAGAGAATAAACCGGCGGCGGAGGTGGTCATGACCACCCTCCATTCGGGAGGAAAATTTGATAAAAACAGCTACAAAGTCTCCGGGGGACTTCATGGTGTGGGTGTATCGGTTGTCAATGCTCTTTCTTCACGATTGGATCTGGAAATAAAAAGAGACGGAGCGGTTTATTTTCAAAAATATGAGCTGGGAAATCCGGTAACCAAATTCAAGCAAATTGGGAAGACCAACAAAAAGGGAACAAAAATCACTTTCTGGCCGGATGATGATATTTTTGATACCATAGAAATTGATTATAGTATCCTTGCCAAGAGACTCAAAGAGTTAGCTTTTTTAAATAAAGGGCTATCCATAACCCTGGTTGATGAAAGAGATAATAAAAAGGAACAATTTATTTTCAAGGGTGGTATTGTAGAGTATGTCAAGTATCTCACCGGTTCCAAAGAAAAAATTCACAACAAACCCATTTATTTGAGCTCGAAAAAGGATGACTTTGAAATGGAGATCGCCTTTCAATATGTGAATAGTTATAATGAAATGTTGTTATCCTATGTCAACAACATCAATACCGTGGAAGGAGGGACCCATTTAACCGGATTCAAGGGGGCCATAACCAGAACCATAAATAATTTTGCCCAATCCGATAATTTAAGAAAAAATATCAAATGTAATTTTTCCGGAGATGATGTTCGGGAAGGATTAATTGCGGTTATTTCCGTACGGATCAAAGAACCTCAATTCGAAGGTCAAACCAAGGCCAAACTGGGAAATTCTGAAGTGAAAGGCATTGTCGAATCCTTTGTAAATGAAAAACTGCAGGATTATTTTGAAGAAAATATCGGGGTGGCAAAAGCCGTTGTGAACAAGGCCTCTCTGGCAGCCCAGGCCCGGGAAGCTTCCAGAAAAGCCAAAGATCTGGTGCGGACATCAAACCTCCTGGAAAGCACCACATTACCCGGGAAACTGGCAGATTGTCAAACTAAAGAACCCGAAGAAAGTGAATTGTATATTGTCGAGGGAGATTCAGCAGGCGGCTCTGCCAAGCAGGGAAGAGACCGACGGTTTCAGGCCATTTTACCCTTAAAAGGAAAAATTCTGAATGTTGAAAAAGCAACCGCATCGAAAATGTTGGAAAATGAGGAAATTAAAACCATCATTGCTGCCCTGGGTGTGGGTATCGGGGAGGAAAACTTTGATATTTCCAAGCTGCGCTATCATAAAATAATACTGATGACTGATGCTGATGTTGATGGCTCTCATATTCGAACCCTGTTAATGACATTCTTTTTTAAATACATGCGTCCGATTATAGAAATGGGTTATTTATATTTGGCCCAGCCGCCACTCTATCTGGTGAAAAAGGGAAAAAGCAGAAAATATTTAAAAAATGAAAGGGAGCTGGATAATTATCTCATAAAAAGTATTGGCGATAATGTGGCCATTCACAAGGAAAATCAAAAAGGAGATGGGTTAAAAGGAGCGAAACTGGTGAAGTTTATTAAGCTGGTAAACAAAAAGATTTCTTTGATTGATAGTATTGAAAAAAGAGGCATGCCACGGGCTTTGACCCTGAAGTTAATCGAGTTAATCAAAGATGAAGATACCTTTTCAGATGCAATAAAAACCGAAGAAATCGCCAAGAAAATAAATGAGGTGGATTGCTGCCGGTCGGTGATTATTAATTTTGATGAGGAATACTCCACCTATAATCTGGATATTGAGTATGAATTAAACGGGGTGGTGATGAAAAAGTCACTGAACTGGGAGTATTTTACCGGACCGTTGTTTTCAGAAGTTAATGAGTCCTATGAGAAGTTAAAGGCATTTCCTAAGCCGCCTTATATATGCCAAATCAATCATGATGAATTTGTCATCCATAGTACCAATGAACTGGTTTCATCGCTTTTTGATAAAATAAAGAGTAAGTTTTCACTCCAGCGGTATAAAGGTCTCGGAGAGATGAATCCGGCTCAGCTGTGGGAAACAACCATGGATCCGGACTTCCGTACATTGCTCAAGGTAAACATAAATGATTTTTTTAAGAGTGAGACTATCTTTGATACCCTGATGGGTAGCGATTCCAATAAGCGAAAGATCTTTATTCTCGAGAATGCTCTGAATGTGAAGAACCTTGATATATGAGGATAAAAAATGGATATCATTGATGAAATAAAAGAAAAGATAGAGGATGTTTCTATTGAAAATGAAATGCAGACCTCCTATCTTGACTACTCGATGAGTGTGATCATCGGCCGGGCCATCCCGGATATACGGGATGGGCTCAAACCGGTGCATCGGAGAACACTGTATTCGCTCTATCAGACCGGAACACTTTACAACCGGCCTTATAAAAAATCAGCTCGCATTGTTGGAGATGTGATTGGTAAATACCATCCCCATGGTGACCAAGCTGTTTATGATACTCTGGCCCGGATGGCCCAGGATTTTTCCATGAGATATCCACTGGTGGATGGACAGGGAAATTTTGGCTCCATTGATGGCGACCCTCCGGCAGCCATGAGATATACCGAAGTGCGTCTGGATAAAATTTCCAATTCACTCATTGGGGATATTGATAAGAATACGGTTGATTTTAATCTCACTTATGATGGAACCCTGGTCGAACCTGTGATCTTTCCCACACTGCTTCCCATGCTTATGCTGAACGGCAGTTCCGGAATAGCTGTGGGCATGGCAACATCTATTCCACCTCATAACCTGAAGGAATTGATTAAGACGGTTACCTATTTTATTGATAACCGGGATGCCGGCTTCGAGGAATTGATGGATATTTTGCAGGGTCCGGATTTTCCCACCGGTGGATTTATTTTTGGGAAAACATCCATACAGAATGCTTATAAAACCGGCAGGGGGACCATTATTGTCCGGGCCAAGGCAGTGATTGAAACAGACACACGAGGAAGACAAAAAATTGTGATCACTGAGATTCCCTATCAATGCAACAAAGCCAAGATTCTGGAAAACATTGCCCGACTGGTAAAAAGTAGAAGAATAAACGGGATTTCTGATCTTCGGGATGAATCTGACCGGGATGGTATGAGAATCGTGGTGGATGTCAAAAGGGATGAAATCCCGGAAGTCATTCTCAATACCCTTTATAAATACACCCAGCTGCAGAGCAGTTTTTCGGTTAATCTTCTGGCCATTGTCAACCAGCAGCCGAAACAATTTAACTTAATTGATTACTTGAACTATTTTCTGGGCCACCGGAAGGAGATTGTCAGGAGGCGATCCAAATTTGAGCTGGAAAAGGCAGAGAGAAGGGCTCATATCATTGAAGGATTGAAAATTGCCCTGGATCAGCTGGATCTGGTCATAAAAATCATCAGGGGATCAAAAGATCGGGCAATCGCCAAAGCCAATCTTTTGAGCAAGTTGCCTTTAACAGAAATTCAGACCGATGCCATTCTGGACATGCAGCTATACCGTCTCACTGGACTTGAGATCGATAAACTGGAGGCAGAATATGTAGATCTCTTAAAGCAGATTAATTATTTAAAGGAATTATTGTCCAGTGAACGGATGTTATTGAACCTGATTAAAAACGAACTCGAGAAAGTCAGCGACCAGTTTGGAGATGAAAGGCGAACCACGATTATTGAGCATGATTTATCCGATATCAATATTGAGGATCTGATAAAGGATGAAGATTTTGTAATTATCTATACGGATAAAGGATATATCAAACGGACCACCCTCAGCTCCTATAAAATTCAGCACAGGGGGACCATCGGAAAGCGGGGTTTTGGTTTAAAAGAGGAAGATTTGATATCCAGATGTTTTGTCGCCTCTGCCCATGATTATGTACTGGTCCTTACTGAAAAGGGAAGAATGTTCTGGATCAAGGTCTATGATCTGCCAGAGGGTGATGCGACTGGCCGGGGAAAACCGTTAAACCGTTTAATCGGGATTGAAGATCAGGAGAAGGTTTGTTCTGTAATCAAGGTGAAGGATTTCCCGTCAGATCAATATGTCATGCTTTTTTCCCGGCACGGTTATGTCAAAAAAACATCTCTGGCTGCTTTTTCAAAACCGAGGGTAACCGGAATCATTGCCGCAGATGTACCTGAGGGGGATTCCCTCTTTGAAACCCAGATTACCAACGGAGATAATGAAATCATTCTGGGAACCAACCTGGGTAAATCCTTAAAATTTCATGAAAAAGATGTCAGGGAAATGGGCCGGGGAGCCCGTGGTGTGATCGGGATCCGGATGGATAAAAATGATTTTCTGGTGGGTGCTGATATCATCGGAGAAGATGTGAAATATATTTTAACCGTTACGGAAAACGGATTTGGAAAAAAATCTGATCTTGAACTGTACCGGTTGCAAAGCCGTGGTGGAAAAGGGTTGATCAATATTCGAATCAATGAAAAATTGGGCAAGGTCATTGGGCTGGTAACACTTGGTGAAAATGATGAAATTCTGTTGTCTTCGGAAAGAGGAATAATTAACAAGCAGACTTCATCCCGAATAAGATCACAGGGAAGAGCCACCCAGGGTGTCAAGATAATTAACCTGAGAGAGGGTGATCGACTGGTTTCTCTTGATAAAGTTCATACTGATACAACCTAGGTATGTTTTTTCCCATAAAAGATTATAATCCAACCCGAAAAACATCTTATATCACCATCACCTTTATCCTCATTAATGTGGTTGTTTTTATCTATCAGGCCATGATTTCGGATCTTAATTTGAATGTCTCAAAGAATGCCATGATTCCCTGGGAAATCACCCATATGAAGACGATTGAAAATCCTGTTGGGATTGAGGTACAAGATCAACATGGATATACGCAGAGAAAACTGATTTATAGAGAAATTTCTCCTTTTCTGACTTTGTTCACTTCGATGTTTATGCACGGATCGTTTTTCCATCTCTTCGGGAACATGCTTTTTTTATGGATTTTCGGAAATAATATTGAAGATTATTTAGGAAAAATCAAATTTATACTTTTTTTTCTTTTAACCGGTCTGGGTGCCAGCCTGGTTCACATCATATTTCATCCCAATTCCATGATCCCTGTGATTGGGGCCAGCGGGGCCGTATCCGGTGTGATGGGGGCCTATCTGATTCTTTTTCCAACCGCCAGGGTCCGAACCCTGGTTTTTGTGTTTATATTTATCACCTTTGTTGATATACCGGCATTTATTTTCTTGATTGTTTGGTTTATATTTCAATTTTTATATGTCGGAGGAGGGGGAATTGCCTGGCTCGCTCATGTGGGTGGTTTTATCATCGGCCTTTTGCTCATCAAATGGTGGCGACAGAAAAAACCGGGGATAGAATTGATTGAATAGGGTGTAACTCCGGAATTTTTATTCCTGAAACAACCACACCAGGGAAAATCCCTCTCTATAAGAAGGCGGTGTCCGTCTGTTGACAAAAAAATATTTGTCTTTTACAATTAATTGCAGTGAGGTATTGAGCATGAAAAAGCATTTGGTAAATACCCGCAAAGCACCTCCAGCTATTGGACCTTATTCCCAGGGAATTCAGGCGGGCAATCTTATCTTTCTTTCGATGCAGCTGGGCATCGATCCGGAGAGTAAAAAACTGGCGGAAGGAGGTATAACAGCCCAGACCCGGCAAATATTGTCTAATTTAAAAGAAATTCTCCGCCAGGCCGGAGCCACTATGGAGCAGGTGATTAAGACCACGGTTTTTATAAAAGATATGACAAATTTTAAAACCGTTAATGAAATATATTCCCGATATTTTGAGGCTCCTTATCCTGTCCGATCTGTGATTGCCATTAAAGAGCTTCCATTGTCTGCTGAAATTGGGATCGATGCCATTGCCCTATTAGAGGTTAAAAAAGGCGAGTGATGAAGATTTTTTCATTATTAATAGAAGAGTTAAATGAAGATTTAAAGAAAACTCCTGCCAAGGATAAATTCAACCTGATCATTCAGAAAATTGTGCATTTTTACATGAAGAACCTGGGTTTACAGGAGGATGAGGTGGCAATTTTTTTTACCAACAAACAAAAAAGTGCCCTGTCCTTTGTTTATCCCACCTATCTGTCGGATTCTGGTATCATTTCCATTGATTCACCTGATGCCATTGTGTCTCAAATTTTTCGAACCGGAAAATCATTTATTGATAACCGGTTTCTTGAGAAAGAGCATTTATCCGTATTTGAATTTGTAAAAACCCCGCAGAGCGAAACCAAGCTGATCTGGAAGATGATTGGGGTTCTGATTTCCTTTAAAGGTGAAAAAATTGGGGTGATTGAAATTTCCAAGCGGCGCGGATCGTTTTCTGATGTGGGAAGAGATTTCACTCAGGATGATTTAAAATTTCTTGATCAATCAATTGCTCAGCTGGGACAGATTTTCAAAATACTTTATGATGACATTTTTAAGCAGAAAAGGGAAAATGTAAAAAAAGATCTGGCATTACTGGCGGAAATTATTCGCTGGAGAAGAAAGTTGAACGACGGTGATTGCATTAAATTTCGCAATCTTTATTTGGGTATTGTCAATATATGCAAGGGATATGTTATTCACAAATATTCAATGGACCGAATCGAGGTCAAATTCACCTCTGGAAATTGTAAGGAATTCATGGTAGTATCAATTGATTCACTCTGGCCCTGTTCATGGGATAAAAGCAAAATGAACCGCGCCGTAAATGTATATAAAAGACTTAAAAAACTCAGTAAGATTGTTAGGGATACAGATTAACCATATAATATTACAAAATGTGTCTGCTGGAGGTCACAGATCTCACCGTAACCCGGGAGGGAAATCCATCCCCGCTTTTAAAAAATGTAGACATTAAAATCCTGACAGACAGGGTAACGGTTCTTCTCGGAGAATCGGGATCCGGTAAGACGATTTTATGCAGAACCCTTGCAGGGCTGCTGCCTGACCAAATGATGATTCTGTCCGGGGACTTTTTTTTTACTGGCAAACCTGTGTCCTATCGATGGATTCAAAAAAAGAGAGGCAGAACCATTTTTTATACTCCTCAAAATGCCACAGCTTCTTTAAATCCGGTACTTAAAATAAAAAATCAGTTGAATGAGGTTTTCCATAAAGGTTCAATGAGGCTATCCGATATTTTCATTAAACTGGGACTCCCGGATTACCACAGGATACTTAATTCTTACCCCTTTGAATTAAGTGGAGGAGAAAACCAGCGATGTTTGCTGGCCATGGCCATTGCCCTGGCTCCGCGATTGTTGATACTCGATGAACCGGTAACTTCTCTGGATGTGTTCCTCCAGAAGGAATTTATGACCCTTGTCAAAAAGATTACAGTTCAACATCCGATGACCATATTGATGGTTACTCATAATCTGGAGATGGTTGAAAACTGGGCCGATATCATTTATATAATGTATAAAGGGAAGATTGTTGAATCCGGTGATTTCCCAGCTGTGTTGTTACATCCTGAACACCATTATACCCGAGAGCTAATTGGATATTTTTAATGCAGGTAAAAAAAAGAATGCCCTTTCCACTTTCTCTTCGGTGATTCCGATTTCGACATAGCCTTCAAGGAGTGTCTCAAGATATTCTTCTTTATTCAGTATCAGTACTGATAATTTCATTAAATCAACTGATCTTTTTTCTTGAAAATGGTGAGTACTTCATCCGGTGTACTCGTTTTTTTGATGGCCTCAACAATATCAGTGCTGGAAACCAGGCGGGCAATATGGGCCAGGGCTTTTAGATGTGATCCCACTTCTCGTTCATCACTCATGATTAAAAAGACCAGGAAAACTTTCTTCTCATCCGGCGCCTTAAAATCAATGCCATTTTTAATCAGGGCCATACAAAATGTAAATTTGGCAAATTCATCTGAAAAGATATGGGGAGCTGCAGCTCCTTTGCCAATGGCAGTGGATTGGACATTTTCACGTTTAATGAAAAGACGTTTGACCTTATCGTTGTTATTTATAATTTCGTTTCTCTTTAAAAAAAAGGAAAAGTCATTGTAAAAATTATCGGTATCTTGATATCCCTCACGGATAAATATGTTATCCTTTTTTAGAAGAACCGCCAAATTCATTGTATTCTCCTTCTCAAATCATCAGAGGTTTTGAAAATTTTGTCTTTTCCGGCCGATATGATAAATACCTCTGTTTGGTTTTCTGTTAAAATCTGGTATTTTGTTGCCCAGGGATCCAGGCACTCCTTTTCTGTTCTCAGATATACCGGAATCATATCCTCCAGAGATTCGGGGTATTTGCCGAAATCTAAAAAATATGCTTCGGTTGCCTGGATTATATGTTTGAAATCGGTTTCAAGAAGCATATTGTCTACCCGGTTGGATGTGTTGATTATTTGTTGAGGTAGGGATTCTTTCTGAGAAAAAAAGCCGGTATAAATGGTCACGATGACCAACAATGCCAGTAGCAGTACAATCAGAAACCCTCTCATGAAAATATTTTATATTATTAAAAAAAAAATAACAATAATAAAAGTTAAATTTAACTCTTTAATGAAAAGTGATATAATTAAAACATGGAATCAAAGCCAGCCAACGAATTGATTTTTTCAATTCTCAAAGAACTGGAGATTTTTTCTGACCTGGACAACACCTCTTTAATAACCCTGAGCCATTTATTCGAAGAAAAAGAATACCGTCGGGATGAAGTTATTTTGGAAGAGGGGAGTATCGGAACCTCAATGATGATTATTGCCCAGGGTAAGGTCAGAGTATCCCAGAAAGCAGACCTTCAAACCGAAGAAGCTTTAAAAATCCTTCACCCAGGTGAGGTATTTGGTGAAATGGCTCTATTAGAGGATTTACCCAGGTCTGCAAACGTCATTGCCCATTCCAATGTGATTATTGTTTCCATTGAGCGGTCCAATTTCCTGAATTTTCTGGAAAATGATTCCCGGAATGGACTTAAAATCATGCTGAAGCTGGCCAGAATATTATCCTCGCGATTGAGAGAAGCTGACATGAAGTTAAAAACTTTTGTGAACCTGACCCAGTGGATTTGATTTTTTTGTGAGCCTGCCTTATGTTTAAACAGATTTGGGGCGCAGCAACTCAATCTCCTGAACGGCTTGCGGAGTTAACTTGGGAATGTCCCAAATTAACGGAGACGCTCCAAAAAACGAGAGCGTTTTTTGGTAAAGTGAAGGAGATTATTGCAAGAGCCCCTGTTTCCCCTTTTTTATTAATCAACTTATTCAGATAGTGAAGATTTTTATATACCAGAAAATAAATATGGAGGAATTTTGATGAAGCGATTTAATCTTTTCCTTTTTTGTATTGTTTTATTCTCATCACTGGTCCTGGGAATCCAGTCACCGGATGAATTCTTAGGGTTTTCCCTGGGTAGCGATAAAAATTTGGCCCATTATTCCCAGATAAAAACTTATTTTGAACAAATTGGCCGGGAATCTCCCCGGGTAAAAATCCGGATGATCGGCAAAACCACCCAAAACCATGACATGATCATGGCGGTTATATCGCTGCCGGAAAACCTGAAACAACTGGATTCGTATCAAAACATTTGCAGCAAACTATCACTTGCTAAGGTGGAAAAACAGGAGGCTAAAAAACTATCCCGAATCGGCAAAGCGGTCGTGTTTGTCACCTGTAATATCCATTCCACTGAAATCGGTTCTTCGCAGATGGCCATGAAGATTCTGCATAAGATGGCATCCGAAAACACGCCGGAAATCCTTCAGATATTGAAGGAAGTGATTTTCGTACTGGTTCCTTCGGTAAATCCCGATGGTCAGATGATGGTGGTTGACTGGTACAACAAATATAAAGGAACTCCCTACGAAGGGGGAAGCCTTCCCTATTTGTATCACCCCTATGCCGGGCATGATAACAACCGGGACTGGTTCAAGATAAATCTGAAAGAAACCTGGAATATCACCAACCAGCTGTACTTCAAATGGTTTCCCCAGATACTGGTGGATGAACACCAGATGGGAAGTTCAGGCGACCGCTTTTTCATTCCTCCGTTTCAGGATCCCCCTACTCCAGGAGTTCATCCCCTGGTCTGGCGCACCATCAACCTGGTGGGTTCGGGAATTGCCTTTGATCTGGGTCAGCGCAACTACAGGGGAGTGGCATCCCGTGGATTTTTTACCGGCTGGTGGATCGGTGCCCTGGATGATTCAGCCTGGTTTCACAACATTCCGGGGATTCTGTTTGAAGCCGCATCCGTCCGAGTGGCGTCTCCGGTATTTATCGAACCTGAGGAGGTAAGAAGCGGAGAGAGCCGGATGAATGAAGAGCGGATATTCAGCCCGGATCCCTGGACCGGCGGATGGTGGAGACTTCAGGATATCATCGACTATAACCTTCATGCCACCCTATCTGTACTCAAAACCGCTGCCATTTACCGGCAGGAATTGTTATGGAATTCCTATCAGATGGCCGTGGATAACATCAATAAGGGAAAAAAAGGCTCTCCTTTTGCCTATCTCATCCCCTTAAAACAGAAAGATTCGTTAACCGCAAAAAAATTCATTAAAACCCTGTTAAAATCAAATATATCCGTTCTTACATTGACCGAAGCTTTACAATTGAATACCCTCAATTTCGAGGCCGGTTCGTTTGTTATTCCCCTGGCCCAGCCTTACCGCAGTTTTGTCAGCAGCCTGCTTTCCAGCCAGCACTATCCTGATCTGAGAAGGAATCCCTCGGAATCACCGATCCTGCCTTATGATTCTGCCGGCTGGACCCTCCATCTGGGCATGGGAGTGGAGGTTAAGAAAATCTGCCAGCCGTTTCAGGCCCAGATGAAATCCCTAACATTGGATGATCTTAATGTTCGGGAATTGCCCGGTAATATGATGAATTACCTCATTCTGGACTCCCGGTATAACAACTCTTTTATGGCCGCCTCGGTTTTATTGAAAAGAGGAGTACCAATATGGAGAAATGAAAGTTGGGACAAATATTCGAAAGGGTCATTTCTGGTTGAGAAATCCCGGTCCCTGAACATACTAAAGCAACTTAACCGGGGCAATTCTTTAATCATCGACAGTGTTGAAAAAGCCCCGAAGGAAAAATTCAAAAAGCTGAAACCCTTCAGGGTTGGTCTCTATCAAAACTGGGGGCACAACATGGTGGAAGGCTGGACCCGCTTTGTCTTTGATGAGTTTGATATGCCTTATGAAACCGTACATCCCCGGGATATAGTGAAAAAGAATGTCTTAAAGAAATATGATGTTCTGGTTTTTGTCGGGGTTCATAAAAGAACCATTGAATCCGGTTTGCCCCCAAAAAAATGGGAACGATGGTTTTCTCCTCTGCCTCCGGAATACCAGGGAGGACTCGGGTCAAAAGGACAGGCCAGTTTGGAGAGCTTTTTGAAAGCCGGGAAAACACTGGTTTTTATGGGGGATGCCTGCGATTATGCCATTGAAAAATTCAAGATGCCGGTGGTCAATATAAAAGAAAAAAATAATAAGATACTCTGTCCCGGTTCTTACCTCAGGGCCCTGGTTAAAAAATCAGAACTCACCCGGGGATTGGATGGTGAAATTGCCATTTTTTACGAAGAAGATCCGGTTTTTACTACATTTCTGCCCCGGAATTCCAATGAAATCAGAAGAACACCGGTGGTTTTCGGCAGCCGGGATCTGCTCCTGTCCGGGTGGCTGGAGGGTGAACGGTTTCTCATAAGAAAATCCCTGGTGGTGGATTTCAAACGGGATAAGGGCAGAATTATTTTAATCGGGCCGGATATCATCCACCGGGCCCAATCGGAAGGAACCTACAAAATAATGTTCAATGCCCTGTTTACCGCAGCCCAGTAAGGTGGATCATTAAAGAAAAAGATGTAATGGTTCGAAAATTGGAGGGGTCCTCGCAACAATCTCCTTCACTTTACAAAAAAACGCTCTCGTTTTTTGGAGCGTCTCCATTAATTTGGGACATTCCCAAATTAACTCCGCAAGCCGTTCCGGAGATTGAATTGCTGCGCCCCCTTTTTTTGAAAGAAATGGTATGATTGGTTTGGTTTTAAAAGATTTTTTTTAGAGATAATGTCTACATATATGCAGCTGACCCCAACCGAGTGGGAAACCAAGATAGAATACTTTAAAAAAGCTTTCTCTCCCTGTAAGTTGTGTCCCCGTGAGTGCGGGGCGGATCGGGGAAATAACCTACCCGGTATCTGTCAGGCCGGGAATCAGGTCAAAATCGCTTCCTATAGCCTTCATTTCGGTGAAGAACCCCCGATTTCCGGTTCAGCCGGATCCGGTACGATTTTTTTTTCCGGCTGTACCCTGAAGTGTCATTTCTGTCAGAATTATCCCATTTCCCAGCTGAACAATGGTGAGTTTTATGATCTGGATCAACTGGCCGGTATCATGCTCTATCTTCAGAAAAAAGGGGCTCATAACATTAACCTGGTATCTCCAACCCCCCACCTTACCCATTTTGTTCGGGCTCTTTACCGGGCCTTTAAAAAGGGATTATACATCCCCATTGTATACAATACCAGCGGATATGAACGGGTGGAGATTGTTAAACATTTACATCATCTGGTAGATATCTACATGCCGGATTTCAAATATTCTGATGACTCTCTGGCACTACGCCTCTCCGGTGTAAAAAATTATGTGATCCATGCCCGGGAGTCCATCATAGAAATGTACCGACAAACCGGGGATTTAACATCGGATGATCATGGGATTGCCAAAAGCGGACTTCTGATCCGCCATCTCATCCTCCCGGGTCAGGTGAAGAATTCAAAAGATGTGTTCAGAACCATGGCTGAAGACGGTTTGAAATCAACATATCTAAGTCTGATGAGCCAATATTTCCCGGCTTACAGGGCCTGTGATAAAGATTTAAACCGCCGGATTACCCCGGAAGAGTATCGTGAAGTAAAAGCATATGCACTGTCTATGGGTTTCTCCAACGGCTGGTTTCAAGATATTTAAGAGTTAATACCCTGCCATCTCCACCACTGCCTGGACCAACAAGAATGTGAGCAGGACCATGAAAGATATTTTGAAAATGGGTTTCATAAGTTCTCCCTTTTTAAATCTTGAATTTGATCTATTTTTATTCCCTGAAAACTATTCCGGTCAATCATCCGGGACCGGATGGCGTTGATGGTTTTTATTTTATCCAGGGCCCAGAGCGGAGCGACAAACAGCTCTTGCTCCCGTTCACCGGTGATGCGGTGAATCACGATGTCGGGATCGAGGTGTTCTAATAAATCCACCATGATGCCGGTATATTCTTCCTGTGACAGGGTTTTAAATTGTTTTTTCTTGTATATCCGGTCAAGCGGGGTGTCTTTTAACACATGCATCAAATGAAATTTGATGCCGGCGGGTTTCAGCCGGTTCATCTCTTTGATTGTCTCCAGCATCAGCTTTCGATTCTCTCCGGGAATTCCCACGATAAGGTGAACCACCACATCAATATTTCGCTTCTTGAGCTGGGGAAACGTATCTAAAAACCGGGAATAGCTGTGGTTACGGTTCAAAAACACCAGACTTTTTTCATGAATGGATTGCAGTCCCAGTTCAATTGAAATGTATATTCGATCATTCAGATCCTCCAGCAGGGGGTAGGTATCCTCACTGATGGCATCGGGCCGGGTGCCGATAAATAGTCCCACGATATCCGGATAGGAAAAAACCATTTCATATTTTTTTTTCAATTCTGAAACCGGACCGTGGGTGTTGGTGTTGGCCTGGTAGTAGGCAATATATTTGATTCCCGGATGGTTTTCAATAAACCGGTCAATCTGTTGACTGATGCTGAGCCGAAAGGTTTTGACGGGTCCTGATCCATAGGCATCACAAAAAATGCACCCCTTTCGGGACAGGGTGCCGTCTTTGTTGGGACAGGAAAATCCCGCGTTGATGGGAATTTTTCTGACTTTTTGACCTGGAAACTTTTTTTTTAAATAGTTATTAAACGAATAATATGGCTCATTCATTCAGCAATGACAATAATTCTTCATAGATCTGATCTATTTTGAAGGGTTTAATAAAATAAGTATCCACATAGCTACTTTCCAGAAAATCCGACAATTCGCCTCCCTTGTACACCCCGGAAATCACGATAACCGGGATATGATACTGATCTTTAATGGTTTTCACCAGATCAATCCCATGCATTCCCGGAAGAAGCAGGTCGGTAATCATCAGATCCGGGGGAGTTTGACTGGACAGTTCGATCGCTCTGGTTCCGGTTTCAGCCACCAGGGTATTGAAATTTTTTTCCTCTAAAAAATTTTTTAATAAATTCAGAATTTCCGCATCATCATCAACAATAAGAATGGTTTTTTGTTCAGCCATTTTTTATTTCCTTATAAATATTAAAATATTCCCCGAATGACCACAGCAAAAAGCCGAAGACCAGGGGAATGGCAAATCGTTTGGGGATGGTAAAATCCAGTGAAGGGCTTAGGTCAATCACAAAAAACAGCAACAATGTGCTGATGCCGCCAAAGGTAATCTTTCCGATAATGATTGACGGTTTGACCAAATGGTATTTCTTGTACAGCAAATAACTGGCCAGCATGATGCCAAAATCTCTCAAAAATATACTAACGGCCAGCCATATGGGAAAACCAGAGGTGATGATAAAGGCAATCACCAGGGAAAGGATCAGAAGTTTATCGGCCAGGGGGTCCAGGATTTTTCCCAGTTCGGTTTCCAGGGAAAAGGTTCTGGCTATAAAGCCATCCAGGAAATCCAGTAAAATGGTAAAAAAATATAGACCGATCAGCAGGGGATAAATTTTTGGTGAAAAATTCAATATCATGATAAAGAGGATGGGGATCATGGCGATTCGTAGCAGGCTGAGGGAGTTGGGAACATTGAGTGCTTTTTGCATGATCTTAAATTATATTATTTTAAAAAAAAAATCAATAGCAGAGATCATGAGTGAGAGAGTATAGAGTCAAGATTATAGAGTTAAGTTAGAAAGTAATAAAAATAGAATCAAGGATAGATCGAATGTACCGGAAAGATCTTGAGGTATGGAAAAAAGCTCATGAGCTGACTTTGAAAATTTACAAGATAACGCAGGATGTACCTGTTAGTTTTAAAACTTTTTAATTGACATATTTTTAAAGGAGCGGTATATAATGGACGGAATCATTTTTCATTTTAAGAATTAAAAAAGGAGGGAAAATGAAAAAATTTGGATATTTGTCAATATTGATTGTATTCTTGACTGTCTCCTCATTTGCCGGGGTGGAATGGATAAGTAAAATTACCACCACAGGCAATAAAAAAAGTATGCACAGTGAGATGACTTCCCAGGTTTATGCTCAGGATGGAGATGTAAAGCAGGTTTTTAAGAATGTTTCCAAAAGTAAACGAAATGTATATGTAGAGGAGGGCTACTGGCTGTACAAGGGTCACGAGAAAATGATGTACATTGTAAATGACAAAGAAAAAACCGTGACTCCTGTATCGTTGGACTATTTGCTGCAAATGATGGGTGTTGTAGGACAGTTGGTACAAATCAGTATCTCTGATCAACAAGTTAAGGTTGAGGAGTTAGCCAAGGAAAAGGTGCTGGATTTTATGTGTAATCATATACGGGTTATATCAGACTATACCATGAAGATGCAAATCACCATTATAAAAAAAACCATGATGATAAATGAAGTTAAGGAAATCTGGGCCAGCCCCGATATCGAACATCTCAAGGAGATCAATCAAGCATTTTTAAATAAAGATTTTAGAACCGGATTTGAGGATTTGGATAAAATGATTAAAAAGGAAATGAAACTGATGAAAAAAATTGGTTTTCCTTTGAAGATTATTACCCGTAACATTCAGAAAAACAAAAAGGGTAAGGTAAAAAGTGATTCGACCACCACTATGGAAGTAATTAAAATAAATCCCAAAAGTTTTCCCAAATCTTTTTTTGAAGTTCCCAAGGATTACCAGGAAGTGGAAGTTTCGGAAAGTCCGAGAATATTTTAATCCATAGTACCCTTAAAAGTAATCAGTTCCGTTTAGCTCTAGATTATAAGTTTCTCCTTTACCTTAACCGATATAGACGAGACATAGTTAAAGGTGAAATACAAATTGACTTGTGGAAATGTGGATTTTGGGGTGGAAAAGGGAAGGTTTCGGTTTTTAAACATTAAGGTTAAGAAATGTGAAAAAGTCGGGATTCAAATTTAATTCTGAGGTAAAGGTAAAGATTAAGGTAAAAAAATAAACTTAGTTAAGCATATCTAATAAACCATTTGCCAGTAATCCTTGCATTAAAGCTTAAAAAATGGGGAACTCCAGCTGAATTTATTATTGATTTTCGATTTCTTTTATGAGTTTTAAAACATATTTTTTCAAAGGGGGTATTTCTTCTGTTGAAACTTTCCAGACTATTTCCATATCAATTCCGAAGTATTCGTGAGTGAGCTTGTCCCTCATTCCAGCTATTCTTTTCCAAGGAATTTTTGAGCTTTTTAAACGTATTGAATCGGGAATTTTTTTTGCTGCTTCACCCATCACCTCAAGGCTTCGTATTACGGCATTGGTTGTTTTTTTATCTGAAAAGAATCTTTCATAAGTAAATCCTTTAATAAATTCGGCAATTTCATCTATTGAAATCAGGATGTCGTTTAAATATTCAATATAATCTCTTTTCATATCATTATAACTTCTCTGAGAATGTATTTCCCAATCCTGGGCTTCAAAGCCTTTTTTGAAACCAGATCGATTTTTATATTCAAAAGTTCTTCCAGATATTCTTCTAGTTCGAGAAATTTAAACAGACCGATTACTTCGTGAAATTCAACCAAAATGTCCAGGTCACTGTTTTTTTTTTGTTCGCCTCTTACAAAGGAACCAAAAATCCCGAGATCTTTAACCTTATATTTCTTTTTTAAGAATGGTTTGACTTCTTTTAATATGTTTTCGATTTTTTTTAATTCTTTTTCAAGATTTTTTTGTTTATTATTCATGGTTATCAAAAACAATTATAAAATGAAGTATTTTTTTTTTCAACTTATAATAATGCTAACACGAACACAATTCCTTGAGCAATATGATTATAAATGTAATCAGGGTGAAGATGATGTGAACCTGGGTTCCTTTAACCGTGTTTTTCAGAGCTTTTGCAAAAACATTTTC
>DAOWKX010000097.1 GCA_030639705.1 Candidatus Aminicenantota bacterium | reverse complement strand
GGCAGGGTTACCGTAATCTTCTCCAGAGCAATATCTTTGGCTTGCTGAAGGGGAATAGAGATATCTCCTTTCCATAATCCCTCTTTATCCTGCTGAAAGTCAATATTAAAATTCATCGGTTTTTGGGGGATGTCAATCTTTCCTTCCCAATGATCGGAAATAGAAGTTTTCTGATCCTTTGTTGCACTAACCTGAATGACTAATAATATTGCCAGGCAAGCAATAAAAAATTGTTTGCATGTTTTATTCATAACACATCTCCTTAACATTATTGGTAAGTCAAATTTTCCAGATCTACTAAAATCCCCCCACCCGGATTGCTATTTTGGATATTAATATCTAATAAACCAGCATACTTAAATAGGCCACTACCTGAGGTGAAAATTGACCTTGGTTTTTATTTGAATTATAATAGAATAACAGATTAGACAAATGAAAAAACTGAATAGAGAGGATGTAATTTCATTTTTAGAGAAATTTATGCAAAAGAATAAGGAAAAATACAAAATTGTAAAGATTGGTGTTTTTGGATCAATCAGTAGAAATGAAGTAAAAGAGAATAGTGATGTTGATGTGGTTGTTATTTTAGAAAAGCCAGATATGTTCAATTTAATCGGTATAAAACAGGAACTGGAGGAAGAACTTTCTTGTCCAGTGGATATTATCAGGCTTAGAAAAAATATGAATGAATTCTTGAAAAAAAGGATTGAAAAAGAGGCTGTTTATGTGTAACTATGATAAAGATTTAATCAGAGATATATTAAATCAGGTATCTCATGCATTAGAGACTATTCGTAATCGATTTAAAATCATAAAAACACCAGAGGATTTTTTCAATTCTGAAACCGGGAGAGAAAAACTTGATTCCATTTGTATGCAATTAATTGCCATTGGCGAAAGTATAAAGAATGTTGATAAAATCACCCATCAATCGCTTTTGAAAAAATACCCTGAAATAGATTGGAAAAAGGTGAAAGGTATTAGAGATATCTTAAGTCATCATTACTTTGATCTCGATGCTGAAGTGGTTTTTGATGTGTGCAAAAACCATTTAAATCTTTTGTTAAAAACTATTAATGAAATTATCAATAATTTAAGTTAACAATTTTAAATTGTTTAAACATTATCCATTTGTAGACTGGTAGACCGGGGTCACCAGGTTATAATTTCAATTCCTTTAGGGATTATTTTCGTTTGGATTTTTTCTTTGTTTTTGTGTCTCCCCTTCAAGAGTATTCCATTCATCATTTGTCCAACACATGATATATTCCCACTCTGCAGGTAAAAAATCACCTATTTTTCTGGCGCCCCAGATTATCCCTTTCAAATCCGGGTCATATTCTGATCTAATTTTCAGCAGCGCTGTTTTTTTAAACAGCGGTATAAACCAGGTATTTGAATAATAAGAAACATTATGAATTTTATTATTTTTGATATTGTCGATTCCTTTTTTAATAATAAAACCAAAAATCGCCGATAAAATAGCTGAAAAAATACTAACAACACCAATAAGCGTTAAAAAATCTCTGTCTGCTTTTACGATTAATAAAACAATAAACAGTAAAATGAAAAATAGGGTAAAGAAAAAAAGAAAAAGAAAATTATTTTTAAATTTCAACTTCATCTGAGTAAGAAAACAATCCCTGCATATCCCGACCTCAACTTCTTTAAAATTTTTATACCCCTGCTTGGTAATGATCCCCGCCCCTTCTCGGTATGATTCTCCCGTCTCCTCTGCAGTAATCAATTTCATTTTTGAAGTATCACTTTTACCTGATTTTTTACACAAATCACAATAATCAATGCCTTTATTCATAAAAAACCTCCCGTAATATCAACACCAAGAAAATCCTTTTTAAGCATTTTGAAATTTTAAGGAAATTATTACCAGCTGTCAAATGATTAAGGGAAGAATGAACCAATTTTAACCCCCTTCCTCCTACCAAAAAGACTGGGGTCAGGTCTTGCATTGCAACATTTAATATTGAGATAATAGTGATCATTTTTTATTTTTACAACTCATTTCACCACGTCAAATAAATTATCCCAATTAAATAGGAATCCTTAAAAATTTCAGGGACAATTGATATCTTTATTCTTTAGACCTGACCCCGGTCATAGAAGGATTTATTTTTAAAGGTGTAGAAGTTGGGCTAACGGAAAAATCAAAATCTACCATTTGATTTCTGAGAAACCTTGAAAAATTAGAGAAAAATGTTATATTTACACTACGTGATAAGAATCGCAAGATTTTGGTGTTATTTAAATAATAGAAGATTAAAAAGTTGCAGACAGTCTAACATTAGGCAAAACTTACCTTGGGATTAAAAAGGAGGGTATGATGATAAAAAATTTGTATGAAACTACAGTGATAGGTATTACAGGAATTTTACTGGTTCTTATGGGATGTACATCTACTCAGCAACAGGTCATGAATAAAAAACAGGCTACATTAGTTACTGGCAATTTAGACTTTGCAATGAAAGACTTGACTACACAGATTGTGAACAGTATGACCGAAGATGGTAAGAAAAAAGTAGCCATTTTAGAGTTCTCCGATCTTGAAAACAATATAAATAAATTTGGTAAATTCTTAGCAGAAGAGCTCATTACTAGACTTTTTAGGACTAAAAAATTTGAAATAATAGAAATGCAATTGTTGGAAAAAACCCTACAGGAACAAAAGATATCCTTCCCAGGTTTTATTGATCTAAATGCAGTAAAGGACATAGGTCGAATTTTGGGCGTAGATGCCATAGTCTTGGGAACAATCACCGACTTTGGCACCAGTCTCAAAGTTAATGCTCGTATAACATCAACCGAAACAGGCACAGTATTTGCAGTCGCAGCAGTGGAGATTGTGAAGGATGCTGCTGTAAAGAATCTGGTGAATCAGGTAAGCACGGTTCAAAAACTGAAGGAAAAGGTAATCGAAGAGGCAGAAGAGATAGATGTCAAAAAGATAAGCCCTCAGATAGGAAAGTTAACAATTACCGGTATACTTGATGACCATTATGACATAAATCCAGGACATTACTATTTAACAGTTAAATTGAACGGACAGGTTATTTTTGATGGGAATCCAGATATTAATCACGGTCAACCATATGGAGGAGTATTTTTAAACTTTAATGATTTTATTATCCCATTTGATTTGAATTTATTGCAAAATGGTAGAAATGGATTAGAAATTAGCCTTAATGGTGTTAGTAGTAGAGATTGGTTTTGTTGGGATTATATTATGCTATATGATACTAACCGTTATAAGAAGATAGAATCGCATAGAAGATGGGAATCATACAGTGTTACTGGTGTTGACGGTGTATATGAGGGTGAATCTAAAATTATCATATTTTATTATTACAAATTATATTAGCCTATAGCAGAAGATGTCTTAAGTGACGGAACAGAAAATTCGTTTGACGTTTAAAACACAATTCTTCTATTTCTTTAACCCTTTGTTTAAATGTGGGATCCTTCAGCATTAATTCTTTAAAAATGGGCGATGTCCTTATTTTTTATGGAATTTTCTTTTTGGCTGTATATACTCCTGAAGGTTGATAGAATTCGAAACCGGTTACGTTGCCTTCTTCATCGATTAAAAATTTCAGGTTGATCATTTTATATTGTTTAATGGAAAATTCGTCGCCCAGCTGGGGCTCCAGATCGAAAAGCGGTGCTCCAGGTAATAGCAATGTAAGGCTTTTCCCTTTCAATTCCACGGTGAAGGTCTGGCCGATAAAATCATACTGCCCAGTGAACTGTTTCAGGAACTCCGGATCGTAAAAACGGGCAGCCGGTTTCATTTTGAAAACAATCTCCTCAAGGGTCGCTTCAAAAGGAACTTCCAGAGCTGACACAAGACCTCTTACGTTGGTTCTGAAAGTCAGCTTGATATCCTGGAAGCTATCATCGGATGCTTCAGCCCCATTAAAGGTCTCAAAATGCCAGTGGTTCAGCAGTGTCGAAATTCCATTGTAGGTGAAGGCAAGTTGCTTTTCTTTTAAAAAAACCTTTAATTCACCGTATCCAGGGTGAACGTAAGTACCGGTATACTCCTTAAGTTTATGAGCAGGACGGGTCCCTTTTTTTTGCCGTACCAGCTTTTTCTGTTTGGCTGCCTTTTCAGCTTGTTCACCCTTTTCCTTCTTATCGGCAGCTTCAGAGAGCCATTTGATTGGTTCCAATTCCAACAGGCGATCGATGGCATGGCGGATAAGTAGCTCAGGCAGGCCTGTGCCATTCTTATTGGTGAGAACAACAAATCCAAAACCGTCCTGAGGAAGGAAGCTTACCATGGCAGAAAAACCGTCAATGTTGCCACCATGATGAACCCGGTGATGGCCACGGTAATTATCGATAAACCAGCCCATTCCATAATCAGCCGGTGAGATTTCGGGTCTTTCATAGGTATTACCTGTTGGCATATGGACCAGGTGCATGTCACCGATGGTAGTGGTATTAATAATTTGTTTTCCCCCGAATTTGCCCCAGTTGATGTGAACCATCACCCAGTTGCTCATTTCATTGATACTGGAGTTGATGGAACCGGCAGGTCCGATATTGGTGATGTTACGAAAAGGAATCTCTTCTATTTTTCCTTCTTTTTCCCTGTAGGGCAGAGCATAATTGGTATCCTTCTGGGAGTCCAGGACTGAAAAATTGGTTCTTTTCATGCCCAGGGGGGTGAGTACATGGGTCCGGATGGCATTTTCCCAGTTCTTTTCGGTCATCACTTCCACCAGATAACCGGCGGTTAAAAACATCAGGTTATTATATTGAAACTTTTCGCGAAGATCAGCCGTTGGTTTCAGATGGGCCAGCCGATGAACAAACTCTTTCCGACTGGCAGTAAAATTGTTGTACCACACCAGGTCATGCCGCGGTAATCCTGAGCGATGGGTAACCAGGTCCCGTGGGGTTAACCGTTCTCCTGCATCCTGATCATAGAGGCGAAACCATGGTATGTAATTTCGAACCGGTTTGTTCCATTCCAGTTTGCCCTGATCCACCAGAATACCCAGAGCAAAGGTTGTAAAAGCTTTGGAAGCTGATCCAATAGCCAGCAGGGTATCAGCAGTCATGGGGAGTTTCTGTTCGATGTCTCTATAGCCAAATCCCCTGGCCAATATAATTTTATTTTCTTTTACAATGGCCATGGCAAGACCCGGAACTTTGAATGTCTTCAAGGCCTCTTCAATGACCTTATCAAAGCCAGCCAGTTTCTTTTTGGCCTGGGTAACCGGATCAGATCTCTCCATACTAAAGGGAAATGTCTGGCCGCCCTGGGTAAAATTACCACTGATGGTTTTATTGTTCTCGCTTAATTGGCCCTTAAAGCCTGGATTGCCAGGGATACCCTTGATAGTAAAACTGACATCTGGCAGGGTTACCGTAATCTTCTCCAGAGCAATATCTTTGGCTTGCTGAAGGGGAATAGAGATATCTCCTTTCCATAATCCCTCTTTATCCTGCTGAAAGTCAATATTAAAATTCATCGGATTTTGGGGGATATCAATCTTCCCTTCCCAATGACCGGAAATAGAGGTTTTCTTATCGTTTGCTGCACTAACCTGAATGATTAATAATATTGCCAGGGAAGCAATAAAAAATTGTTTACATGTTTTATTCATAACACATCTCCTTAAAATTATTGTCAATGAATATAAATATCTTATGAAAGTTTTTATTGAACCACCGGGATATGGTAAAAGGGTTCATAAATAGATCCTTTAATTCCCAAAAAGTATTTTAAAGTAAAGAAAATGGTAAGTCAAATTTACGAAAGGGGTCAAGTCTTCGTTTGACTTTTATTGTATAATTTTATATGAATTTTTCATGAGCAGGCCATTAAGGATCGAATACCCGGGTGCATAGAAAAATTGTGTTTTAATCGTCAAACGAAGACTTGACCCCTCATATTTTTTTAGAATTTAAAATTAATCATGGTTCGGACAAAAAAAGTATGGGGAATTTCTACGAATTCTACTTAATGAGCCCCAAGGAAATAGCAATGAAAGCCGGGCCGTTTATTCCGCCGTGCATGATGACACCTGTCCATGAATTTTTCGTCTTCTGGACAACATAAGATTGGATAAAGAGAAGGGGGATCAGTGTTATCAACAGATGCCAGCCGAAAGCAATGTGGAACAATCCCCAGCCGAAGCCGTGGATCAGCCAGGTATATTTACCGAAGGATATCTCCTGCCTGGGCATCATCACTCCTCTCCAGAAAAACTCCTCACCCAAAATATTCAATATCCAGTAAGGGAGCCAGGCGGCAAGGATCAAATATCTGGCACCCGATAAGGGCTCCAGGAACATAAAGGAGGGAGAGCTCTCAAATTTGCCTCCGAATAGTTCTAAGATTTTCATTAGAAGACCGGTAATAACTAAAACAACAAGAATCGCCCCGATACTCCAGATAAGATCATTCTTTGTAACTTTTCTGAACCTTAACCGCTCCTTCCATGTCTGCCGGGAAAACCGCTGCCCCTCCTTTTTCAATATAATTATTCCCGTGATAATCAGAGGCAGGAACACTCCCAGTGAACCAACAAGGAACCAGAACAAAATGATTTCCCATCCGGTTGTTTCGTGCAAAAATGGGATCAGGTATCTGGTGAGGGTAAACATCAAAACAGATGCAGCAATGTAGATCGACATAGAGAATACAAAGCCCATCGGTTTTAATTGTTTATCCAATTATTTCTCCTTAAAATCACCCATATATATTAAACATCATAGGAAAATCCTTTTTTCATCCTGATGAAATATTTGGGGTATTATTATGTATTGTCAATATATGAAATAAAGGTGACGAACCAGGGTGGCGATGCTTGTATTCTAGTAATTCTAATAGGGAACTATCCTTTAATCTAAAAATCGGTAAAATTTAATACACAATCAGGCTGAGATAGGCCACCACCTGGTTGTAATCACCGCTGACCTTACCGGAATGGGTATACTCCACCATTTCAGTACGGGTAGCCCCGGCTTCCAGGGCAGCTTTGAGCATGATGACCGTTGCAGACATGCCACACATGCTGATACGCCTCTCTACAACCACCTCATATAATCCCTCCGGGTCCAGGGCGGATATTTTTTCAATGGCCCGGTGATCCTCTTTTTCAGCGGTTCCGGCTTCGATATAATGACTCATATCGGTTGAGGCAACTAGCAATACATCATTTTTTACATCCTTCAGGCAATTTGCAATCTCACTGCCTGCAATCATGAGCTCATCAAAATCCATTGACGAGACGGTAATGGGAAGAATTTTCGCATCCGGATTTATGGTTTGAATAAAGGGAACCTGTACTTCAACAGAATGTTCTTCCAGACCTGCCTGGCTGTCTTTAGCAAAAACATCAGAACCGGCAATTAATTTTGCCCTTAATTCCGTATCAACAGGGCAATCACCCAACGGGGTATTCCAGTGGTCACTTCCGTCAACAGCAAAGGGATGGCCAATTCCTCTGTGATTCACTCCGATAATAATCACGGACTCGGGAACGTCTACATAACCAAATCCTTTACCTGCACAACTTCCGGAATAAACATATCCGGCATGGGGTGAAATCAGACCCATCACCCGCTTCTTTAAATTGGAATACTGGATTAAACGCTCTAAATCCCTTTCCAAGGTTTTTTTATCTCCCGGATAAAACATTCCGGCAACCACACTTTGTCTAACCATTTCTATCTCCCGTCGGAATAAAAAGAAACATTTTTTTAAAGATGGAGATTGAGTTTACCACCCTTTACATTTTAACACGTTTTTATTATATTTGGTAACGGTGTACGGTATGAGAACAACCGAATATTTAAGGAGGAGGTAGCCTTAAATATTCTTTTTAAAATCTTTTTTTGTTGTTGACCTTTGACGAAGAATAACCTCATACCGTACACCATGTACCCCACACCATTCCTATTTTGCATAGACAAGTTTTTTTTCTTTTAAAACCACTTCTCCGGATTTTATCACCGTATGAATGGGATTCATACCAATATGATAGGCAAGATAACAATAATCGGGAATATCCATCAACAGAATATCCATTTTTTTCCCAACCGCAATAGAGCCAACGGTATTCTGTCTGTCTATTGCATAAGCTGCATTGATAGTAACTGTATTAATCGCCTCTTCGATGGTTAATCCCAGCTGATATACACCCAAATAAAAAATGAATAACTGAGATGAAATCATTGAACTGCCCGGATTAAAATCAGTACCCAGGGCAACAATACCATTTTTATCAATAACTTTTCTGACCGGAGCATATTTTCTCATTTTTAAAAAAAACGAAACTCCCGGTAAAAAAATGCACGCTGTTTCGGATGCAGAAATTGCTTCTATTTCCGCATCGGTCATGGCGATCAAATGCTCTGCGGAAACAGCCTTTTTGTCTACTGCTAACAATGCCGCATTATTAGAAGAAAACTCATCTGCGTGTATTTTTATCTTAAAACTGTTCTCCAGTGCTCTATTAATATAATATTCGGCTTCTTCATAAGAAAAATATCCGCTCTCACAAAAAATGTCGATAAATTCAGCCAGGTTTCTTTCTCTGACCTTTGGCATTACCCTGGCAACCAGAAATTCCAGGAATTCTCTGTTTTTTCCTCTATATTTTTCCGGAATCTCGTGGGCACCCATGAAAGTGGGAACCAAATCAACCGGATGGAATGAATCCAGGGCCTTGATGACTTCTAACTGCTTCAATTCGGTGTCCTCATCCAGTCCATACCCGCTCTTGGCTTCCAATGTGGTGGTTCCGGTGGCGAGGATTTGATCCAGTCGATGTTCACATTGATTGATTAAATCATGGTAATGAATCTCTCTTGTTTTTTGAACGGTTCCTCTGATTCCACCTCCTTTTTCTGCAATTTCCTGATAACTTACACCCTGTAATTTTAACCGGAATTCATCCTGCCGGGTTCCTGCAAAAGGAAGATGGGTATGAGGATCGATCAATCCGGGAAAGGCAACATAATCAGAACCATCAATAACCACGGCATCTTTGGATAATCTGCAATTCTTCTGGAAATCTGCCTGATGCCCGATAAATGATACATATTCACCTGATGCACCGACCCAGACATCATGAGAAATTTTAATGGAATTCAAATCATTTCCCCGAACCACTGAATTACTGGCAGGGTTAATCAATGCTTTAATATTTTTTACAAGTATGTTGATTTCAACCATTTTTTTCAGTAATTTTTGGTCTTTGAAACGAAGGAACCTCGAGAATGTCATCAAAATTTTCCGGGTTCTGCGCCATACTGGGGATATTCCCTTCATTGATATATTCCAAGTCAGTTAAATTAATGGTTTTTTCCGATGTTTTAAATAAATAGTCCTGCTTTTCCTCCTTCTTTATATCGGACTCTTGTTTTAATTGAGGCTGGGCTGTTTCGGCTGCTTTGTTTTTTGATAAAAACACTGGCCTGGCCCTTTCATTTTTATATTGAATCCCTTTTTTAAATCCGGTTGCGATGACGGTTACCCGTAAAATATCTCCCATCTTTTCATCATCAACAATCCCGAATTTTATTTTTGCATTGGAAGCTGCATTTTCTTTGATAATAT
>DAOWKX010000094.1 GCA_030639705.1 Candidatus Aminicenantota bacterium | reverse complement strand
TTGTTTTTTTTCTTCCAGGTTTTTCTGGCAATTTCAAGCAGTGTAAATGTGCCCACAATATTGGTATTGATAAAATCTGCCGGCCCATGTATGGATCGATCAACATGGGATTCCGCCGCAAAATGAACCACTGTATCAATCTGGTATTCTTTAAAAATAGCTGAAACCGTCTCAAAGTCATTGATATCTGCCTTTTTAAAGAAATAACGTCTATTTCCGAATTCGGTTTCAATTTCAACAAGATTTTCCGGGTTTCCGGCATAGGTCAGGCTGTCAACATTGATTACATTTCCTTTAAAGATGGATTTTTTAAACAGATAATAGATGAAGTTACTGCCAATAAATCCGCACCCGCCGGTAACCAGTATATTCTTGATTTTTCGTTTTTTAGGCATGGTGAATGGCCTCAATATTCAGGATCTGAACCAATGATATTAAAGAGGTATTTTCCATAGTCGTTGTTGTTCATGGTACGGGCCAATGTTGCCAGCTGGTTTTTATCGATCCATTGATTTTGATAGGCAATCTCTTCGATACAGGCAATCTTGAGACCCTGTCTTTCCTCGATGGTTTTAATAAAACCGGAGGCATCAATGAGGGACTGATGGGTTCCGGTATCCAGCCAGGCAAATCCCCGACCCATCAATTCAACCTTTAGTTTTTTATTTTTTAGATATGCATTATTGATATCGGTAATCTCCAGTTCACCTCTTGCCGAAGGTCTTAATTTCTTGGCATACCGGGCGACCTGGTTATCATAAAAATAGAGTCCCACCACTGCCCAATTTGACCTCGGGCGGGCGGGTTTTTCTTCTATTGAAATGGCCATTTTTTTCTGGTTGAATTCAACGATCCCGTACCTCTGGGGATCTTTGACAGTATAGCAAAAAATAACTGCGCCCTCGTCTAAAGCGGATGCTTTCTGGAGTAAAAGATTCAGACCGTGTCCGTAGAATATATTATCACCGAGAATCAGGCAGACCCTATCCTCTTGAATAAATTCCTCCCCGATAATAAATGCCTCGGCAATTCCACGGGGTTCCTGTTGCCGGGCATATTGTATCGAGAGACCCAGTTGGTTTCCGTCTCCGAATAATTTTTTAAAGGCCGGTATATCCTGAGGTGTGGAGATGATCAATATTTCCCTGATCCCGGCAAGCATCAAGACCGAGAGCGGGTAATAAATCATCGGTTTATCATAAACCGGAAGCAATTGTTTACAGAGGATTTTGGTTAAGGGATAGAGTCTGGTTCCATATCCACCTGCGAGAACGATTCCTTTCATTGTATACTCCTTTTTGTTTTATTCAACAGTGACTGACTTGGCTAAATTCCGGGGTTTATCAATGTCACACCCTTTTTCCCGGGCTACATAATAGGCAAATAATTGAAGGGGAATGATGTTGAGAATAGGCTGAAGTATGGGGATGGTCTGGGGAACACAGATGAAATCATCCGATAATTTTTTTATTTTTTCAGCTTTTTCGTTGGTTATTGAAAGAATCTTGCCGTTTCTGGCCTTGATTTCATGAACATTATTGATCATTTTGTCATAGGTTGAATCTATCGGGACAATGGCAATGGTGGGAAAGTTTTCATCAATCAGGGAAATCGGGCCATGCTTCATCTCTCCGGCCGGATATCCTTCGGCATGGATATAGGAAATTTCTTTGAGCTTCAATGCCCCTTCCATTGCTGTGGGATAATTGTAAAGTCGTCCGATATAAAGAAAATCATTGTAACCGGAGTACTTTGAGGCGATTTTTTTAATCTGGTTGTCATTTTTCAATATGTCTTTGACCTGATCGGGAAGTTTCTTTAATGCACACAGAATTTCATTTCCCTCACTAAAGGATATACTCTGATATCGACCGATAAAGAGTGCCATCAGGGTCAAAATGACCAGTTGTGAGGTATAGATTTTTGTCGAAGCGACTCCGATTTCAGGTCCGGCATGATTGTATACTCCGGCATCCGTTATCTGAGCAATTGAGGTTCCAACCGCATTAACGATTCCAAGAAGAAGGGCACCTTTTCTTTTGGCTTCTTTGATTGCTGCCAGGGTATCAGCGGTTTCACCGGACTGGGATATGGCCAGTACAGCCACATCTTCATCGAGTTTCAACCGTCGGTACCTGAATTCTGATGCCAGTTCTATTTCAATATCCAGTTCGGTCAGGCTCTCAAAAATATACCGGCCCACCAACCCGGCATGATAACTGGTACCGCAGGATATAATGATCATTTTTTTTATGTCTTTCAGGCGGTCCACCACCGGTTCCAGGCCCCCCAGTTTGGAAACCCCTTCATTGATGATGATTCGTCCCCGAAAGGCATTTTTAATACTTTCTGGCTGCTCGAATATTTCTTTTAACATGTAGTGTTCAAATCCTTTTTTATCGACCTGGTAATCATCTTCCTCCAGGATTTCAATTTTCTTTTCCAGGATCTGATTTTTCATGTTTTTAATGTAATATTTGTTTGAATTGAGAACAGCGAATTCATCATCACTTAGATAAATCATTTTATGGGTATAGGGAGCCAGGGCATTGGAATCGGAAGCAGCAAAATATTCATCATCTCCAATTCCGATAATGATGGGGCTTCCCCGCTTGACAATAAAGACCCGATGATCAAAATCAGAATGGATGATGGCCAGGCCGAAAGTGCCAACAAGCCTTTCAACTGTTTTTAATATGGCTACCTCGAGGTCATCTTCATAATTGTCTTCGATCAGATGGGCCACCACTTCGGTGTCTGTCTGGGATTTGAACCGGTGACCTTTTTTTTGTAATTCCTCCCGTAATTCCAGATAATTCTCAATGATTCCATTGTGAACAACACTGATTTTATTGGTACAGTCAGATTGGGGATGGGCATTGATTTCCGAGGGTTTCCCATGAGTGGCCCAGCGGGTGTGGGCGATACCAAAGGTTGAACTGTTCTGGATACCGGCGGTTTTATTTTCCAGTTTTGCGACTTTCCCCACTGTTTTTATGGTTACCATCTTATTATTATCCACGGTAGACAACCCGGCTGAATCATACCCCCGGTATTCAAGCCGTTTCAATCCATCAATGAGAATCGGAATTGCTGGCCTTTTACCACAATAACTGATAATACCACACATTTATTCCTCCCTATTCAAAATGATTTAAGTCAGGTTGCCCCAGGGGATAGACATTAAATCCCAGGTCATAAAGTTCTTTATGATTTAATAGGTTTCGACCATCAAATATGAATGCCGGTTTTTTCATGTACCTGTAGATTTTATTGTAGTCCAGATGTTTGAACGTATCCCATTCGGTTAAAACCGCAATGGCATCGGCGCCTTTGGCAGCCAGGCAGGGATCGATTTCATAGCTGATATTTTTCAGCCCTTTCAGATCAATTTTAGCATTTTCCAGGGCCTTGGGGTCGGTGATGGAGATGATGGCCTGTTCTTCTACCAGTTTTTTGGCCACATAGATGGCAGGCGATTCTCTGGTGTCTCCGGTATTTGCCTTGAAAGCGAAACCGAAGAGGGCGATTTTTTTATCAGCCACGGTATGAAACATTTCTTTAACGATTTTGTAAACAAACCGATCCTGCTGATATTCATTCATGGTGACTACCATTTCCCAGTAATCCGCTACTTCCCGGAGATCGTAACTCCGGGCAATGTAAACAAGATTCAGTATGTCTTTTTTAAAGCAGGATCCGCCAAAACCGACGCTGGAATTCAAAAATTTTGAACCCAGGCGGGAGTCACTTCCAACAGCATAAGAAATTTCCGTGATATTGGCATCGGTTTTTTCACACAGGGCAGAAATGGAATTGATGGAAGAAATCCGCTGGGCCAGAAAGGCATTGGCCACCAGCTTTGATAATTCTGAAGACCAGAGGTTGGTAGTGATTATTTTTTCTCTGGGTACCCAGTGAATGTATATATCGATAAGTTGGTCTGTTGCGGCCCGTCCTTCTTTACTCGGATGAGATCCAATCAGGATTCGATCCGGTTCCAGCAGGTCATTGATCGCTGTTCCTTCTGCTAAAAATTCGGGATTGGAAACCACTTCGAATCTGATGTTTCGACTGTTGCTTTTTAGAATCCGTTCCATTGCTTCGGCGGTTCTTACCGGCAGAGTGCTCTTCTCCACGATGATTTTATCACTCTGGGCATGTTTGAGGATTTGATGGGCTGTTTTTTCCCAGTATTGCAGGTCGGATGCCATTCCTGCGCCCTTGCCAAAAGTTTTGGTAGGTGTATTTACCGAGACAAAAATAATGTCTGCTTCTTTTATTCCCTTTTCAATGTCGCTCGAGAAGAACAGGTTCTTTCCCCGGATTTTTTTTACGATTTCTTCAAGCCCGGGTTCATAGATCGGGAGATTCTCGGAATTCCACTGTTTTATTTTTTCATGGTTGATATCAACAATCTCAATCCGGTATTCGGGACATTTTAGGGCAATGACCGCCATGGTGGGGCCGCCTACATATCCAGCACCGATACACAGTATTTTCTTTTTGAAATCCATGATTACTCCGTTTTTAAAACAGGAACTATTTTTGTTTATTCATTATATCATAGAACATTTAAAAAAATAAAAAATAGAATTAAAAGGAACCGTCACTTCCATCTGGAGAAATTATAAGCCAAAACCGTTTTTAATTCAAATGTTTTCCGGGGGGTATGAATTTTATGTTTGTATATTCGGAAAAAATTTTGTATAATGCCTGATGATGAAAGCATACCTAATTTTTTTTGTATCCTGGCTGTTTCCCGGTTCCGGTCATTTTTTTCAGAAGAAATACCTGAAAGGAACGGTTTTTTTAATCGGAATTTTACTGCTGCTGACACTCGGTTTGGTGATGCAGGGGAAATTTTTCGGTCTCAAACCCTTTCATCCTTTATGGGCCCTGGGATTTTTAGGAGATCTGGGGAACGGTATTTTTTATTTTTTTATCCGTTTGATTGGTCTTGACCAGGGAACGATTGAAGCGGTCACCTTTCATTATGGCACCACCTATATGGTGAGTGCCGGTCTGTTGAACTATCTGATTGCATTAAATGCCTTTGATATTGCCAGAGGGAAGCGAAAATGATCTTCAGGAG
>DAOWKX010000240.1 GCA_030639705.1 Candidatus Aminicenantota bacterium | reverse complement strand
ATGTCCCAGATTGCCTTACTGCTGATGGGTGAAGGCGAGGCATACTACAATGGAAAACTACTACCCGGGAAAGAGGCCCTGGACAAAGCGGGTATTCCTGCTCCGGGATTGAAAGCCAGAGACGGACTGGCAGCCATAAACGGATCCAATCTACTGACTGCCATGAGCGCCATATTGCTTTATGATGCCAACCGCTGGCTGAAACAGGCTGAAATTGCCGCCTCCATGTCTCTGGAAGCACTTAAAGCCAACATGAAGCCCTATAATAAAAAACTCCACGAAGTACGGGGTTTCCCGGGAGCCATTCGCTGCGCCAGAGCCATCAACAAATGTATTCAGGGCGGAGATCTTATTGAGGGTAAAATAAAATGTAAAGTCCAGGATGCCTATTCCATGCGCTCCACACCCCAGGTAATTGGTGCGGTTCACGATGCACTGGCCTTTGCCAGATCCCAGGTAGAAATCGAATTAAACGGTGTGGGCGATAATCCCATTTTTTTCCCGGAGGAAAACCTTCAATTGACAGGAGCCAATTTCCAGGGAACTCCGGTATCATTGCCCATGGACATGATAGGAGCAGCCATAACCATGGTCAGTGTCATGTCAGAACGACGAATGAACAGATTGAATAATCCGGCCCTTAGTGTTGGTTTACCGGCCTTTTTAACCAAGGGAGCGGGAATGTTCTCGGGTCTCATGTTGAGTCAATATACTGCTGATATGCAGATTGTGGAGCAGCGAATTCTCTCAATGCCCGCTTCAATTCAGTCGATTCCGGCTGCTGCGGATCAGGAAGATTTCGTTTCCATGGGTATGAATACAGCCATTAAGAATTTTCAGATCATGGATAACGCCTATGGTATACTGGGCATTGAATTTATGGCCGCAGCCCAGGCACTGGATTTCAGAGAATATAAATTCGGACAGGGTGTGGTTAAAGCCAAGGAAGTGATCCGAAAATATGTTGATTTTCTCGATATTGACCGTCCCCTCTATCCTGATCATACGGTGATGAAAAATCTGGTAAAATCCTGTGAAATTCTGGAAGAGGTTGAAAACAAAGTGGGAAGCTTGGATTAGAATCGAACCATGATTCCGGCATTTACACCCAGATAGGAAAACAAATCCGAATCAAAAGGCAGGTCATAAAACAAAAAAAACTGGAAGCCGAAATGCTTTAGTTGTAAAAACTTCACCCCGATACCTGGCCGAAATCCCCAATAGGTTTTTTCGTCCAGTCTCATCTCTTCATCTGCAGACAACCGGTTATAGGTTAATCCGGCTGCCACATTAATGCACCAATCGGATTTGAAACGAATTATATCATATATGATACTTAATTCTCCGGTAATAATATTAAAAAAATAAGTATCTTTATCTGACTCAGCATCAATATCATCGGTTAATTCCTCATACTGGTAATCCTGGTGCCCGTATCTCAGTGAAAATCCAGGAACCACATATACATTTTTAAAAACCGGTACAGACACACTGATATTAAAGCCGAATCCCATATGATTATGTCTCTTTTCTACAAAATTCTTGCCGCTGTATGAAAAAAAAGATTGGGATTCATCAAAAAAATCAGAAATACCATAATTATATTTCACATTCAGGTTGATTGAAAAATCTGAGGAAAAAATTCCTGTTGAAAACAGCACGATCACAATTGATATAAAAGCAATTTTTCTCATATATTACTCCTCACATATTAAAATTTTCTGATCCTGGAATATTTATACGGAAAATTAACTCGATTGGTTATGGAAAATTGTTTTTTTAAAAAGTATTTACTGCTTCAATTTCTTCAATATATTTTATTTAAAATTTTAGCTAAAAAAAAGCAGGGAGATAAAACTTTTTTTTCTTTTCACCGTAATAAAAATGTTAGTTTGTTTTGTTCCCCTAAAAATTTTTGGTTAAAAACAGGAGGCTGTGATGAAAAAACTGGTTTTTCTTTTATCAATAACCCTGGCAATATGTTCACTCATCATAACACATGGATGTAAAACCGCGGATGATGATACAGTCTTAGAAGATTTCTCCATTGAAAACTCCTCTGGCTATTCATTAAAGGCAACGGTCATTCCCGAAAATAAAAACAAGGATAATTATATACTGACCAGCATCAATCTGTATGCTGCGATCCGCAATCATACTGATATATCGGGAACCATCATCAGCTGGACATTTAAAATTAAACGGAACATTGTTACTATTCTTGAAATCAACCAGTCCAATTTCCAAAATTATAAACTGTCAATTTCAGGGGATACTATCATTCCGGCGGATGAGATAAAAGAATTTTATGTGGGTACGCCTCAACCCTTCTTAGAAAATGCCCTTCATGAAGACACCTTTACCTTTGAACCTTATGTTCCAACCGAAATAGTGGTTGAAATCCAGATTCAGGATGAAAACGGCACTATCCATGATGTCACAGCCAGCGGGAGCTATACCTACGAAGAAACCACAATCAACGAAGATTAATCGCTAATTCATTTTTTCGGAATATTCTTTATTATCCAGACAGCTTGGTGTTGTTGATTCGTCTCCCTTAGTTCTTAAGTCTCTTCCACACCTTTCACAAGAAATTGATTTCCTCTTTCTATATCCGGAGAAATACAAAACCCACCCCATTATCAGCATGGTAATGAAAGAAAAAAAATACACCAATATAGGATTAATTTTGATCTCCTCGGGAATCCAAAATTTTTTCAAATTTCGGAGTTGATTTTTCTATAAATCCATTATCTGCCTTTTGGACAAAAAAAACAGCCAGATCTTCTTTTAAAGCAAAATCATAACCCTTATCCGGTCCCAAAACACTGATTGCAGTCGCCAGGGCATCTGCAACCAAACAGGAATCATCAATAACCGTAACCGAGGCCAGATTATGCGAAATGGGTCTTCCGGTTTTAGGATTAATCGTATGAGAATACCGGATCCCGTCTTTTTCAAAGTAATTCCGATAATCGCCAGAAGTCGCCATTGACCGGTTCTTCAGATCAATCACTTTCTGGATACCAAACGTGTTGGTAGGGGAAGCGATTCCTATCCGCCACCATTTGTTATAATTGTTTTTCCCTCTGGCCCGAACCTCACCGCCGATCTCAATGAGATAAGAGGATATTTTTTCGGAATCCAAATATTCAGCCAATCTATCTACTCCAAATCCTTTGGCAATTGCCGATAAATCACAATAAATTTCTCTGATCCTCTTTTTTACAGCAGGGGGCGACAACCGAACGGATATATTTTTGTAACCTATGATATTCAGACTTTGTTTTATTTCATCTTCATCAGGAATTCCTTCAACAGTTCTGGTCCCAAATCCCCACAAATTTACCAAAGGACCAACGGTTATATCAAAAGCTCCGTTAGATTTTTCACTCACAGATAATGCCTGCTTTATAACCCTAGCTGTATCCAGAGAAGTCCGGAACCAATCTGAGCCTCTAAAACGGTTGAATTGAGAAATCTCTGAATCATTTATAAATATTGACATTTGCTGGTTGATTTGCTTCAGAACCTGCGTTATACCCTTTTTTAAAAGGTAATAATCAACCTTTTCACCCGCCACCGCTGATTTAAAGCCTTTAACAAGCTTAACCGTATAGGTGGTTCCCATGGTCATCCCATTGATAACCACCAATTTATCCTGGGCTTTCTCATTTGAGCAACTGGCAAAAACAAAAGGAAGCAATATGATTATAATAAAAAATTTTATTCTGTTCTTACTGGTCTCTAGTCTATCCATTTTAACACTTCATTTTCAAATCCTGGGTTTGTCCAAAACGTTATAAATCAACCAAATTCATCAAGCAGTATGCTTTCACTTTCAATGCCCTGTTCATCCAGCATCTTTAAACAGGCAGAAATCATCAAGGGAGGACCGCATAAATAATATTCACAATCTTCAGGAGCCGGATGCTCTTTTAAATAATTATCATGAACAATCTGGTGAATAAATCCCACATAACCTCTCCAATTATCTTCCGGCAGGGGTTCTGATAAACCAACATACCATTTGAAATTGTCATATTCCTCTTGAAGGCTATTAAAATCATCAACGTAAAACATCTCCTTCAGGCTTCTGGCTCCATACCAAAAGGTTATTGTCTTTTCTGATTTAATTCGTTTTAATTGATCAAAAATATGGGAACGCATCGGGGCCATACCTGCACCGCCTCCGATAAAAACCATTTCATTCTCGGTCTCTTTGGCAAAAAATTCACCATATGGCCCTGATATTATCACCTCATCTCCAGGTTTTAACCCAAACAAATATGACGACATCTGGCCGGGCGGTGCTTTGGGTTTTTCCGGTGGTGGGTTGGCAATCCTGATATTCAGCATGATTATTCCCTTTTCCTCAGGATAATTGGCCATGGAATAAGCACGGGAAATGGGCTCATCAACCCTGGAAACATAGCGCCACATATTATTTTTATCCCATTCAGGCTGGTACTCGGGTTCGATGTTAAAATCCCGGTAGTTTATTTTGTGTACCGGGGCTTCGATCTGAATGTATCCGCCGGCCCGAAAATTAACCTCCTGCTTTTCAGGAAGTTCCAGGATCAGTTCTTTTATAAAGGTAGCCACATTGTGGTTGGCCCTGATGGTACATATCCATTTTTCAGCTTCAAGTATTTCCGGGGAAAGTTTTATTCGCATGTCTCCCTTTACGGGAACCTGACAGGCAAGACGAAAACCATCCCGGGCATCCTTTCGGTTAATCAAGGAACGCTCGGTTGGCAGAATGGTACCTCCTCCTTCCGTGACTATTACCCGGCAGGTACCACAGGTACCACCTCCCCCACAACCAGAGGGAACAAATATCTTTTTATCCGCAAGGGCTCCAATCAATTTTCCCCCAACCGGTACGATCACACTTTTATCCACATCCTCATTAATGACAATGTTCACATTTCCGGATGCAACCAGTTTGGATTTTGCCAGTAATATAAGCAGCACCAAGGCCAAAACAATAAAGGTAAACATGAAACTACCAAGAAGTATCAATCCTATCACGCTCATTGCATTACCCTCGCTTTTTCATAATCATGGGGGTTACAATTGAATTCCAGAAAATATCATGAAAGCCATCGCCATCAGGCCGACCATAATAAAGGTGATCCCCAAACCTCTCAATCCTTCCGGGACATTACTGTACTTCAATCTCTCCCGGATTCCAGCAAGAGCAATGATGGCCAAAGCCCAGCCAATACCGGAACCGAATCCAAAAATCACACTTTCAACAAAATCATACTCAAATTGCACCATAAAAAGAGCCCCCCCCAGAATGGCGCAATTTACCGTAATAAGAGGGAGGAATATCCCCAGGGCATTGTATAACTTGGGAAAGAATTTATCCAAAATCATCTCCAGAATATGTACCATTGCGGCAATAACGCCGATGAAGGTGATCAAACGGAGGAAAGTAAGATCAACCTTCCCCAGACCAAGCCAGCCTAATGATCCCTCTTTTAACAAATTATGAAATATCAGGTTGTTAACCGGAACGGTAATGGCCTGAACAACAACAACCGCTATGCCCAGTCCGGTGGCAGTTTCAACTCTTTTGGATACAGCCAGAAATGTACACATACCTAGAAAGAGGGCCAGGGCTATATTTTCCACGAAAATCGATTTGACAAAAAGGCTAATATAGTGCTCAAGCATTTTATGCCTCTTCCACTTGTTCTTTTCTAAAGGTCCGGATAATCCAAATAATAAAACCAATAAGGAAAAAGGCACTGGCAGGGGTTAATAACATACCATTGGGACTATACCAGCCTCCCTCGGTTTTAAGATGAAAAATAGAAAATCCCATGATTTTCCCGGATCCGAATAATTCTCTAACAAAAGCAACGGCAATCAAAATAAAAGTGTATCCCAATCCGTTTCCCACACCATCCAAAAAACTCTTCCAGGGAGGATTCTGAAGTGCATAAGCCTCGGCTCTTCCCATAATAATGCAATTGGTGATGATTAATCCCACATATACTGATAATTGCTTGCTGATCTCCGGAAGATATGCCTTGATCACCTCATCAGCGATTATAACCAGAGAAGCAATAATCGTCATCTCAACAATTATTCGTATATTGGTTGGCACATGATTCCGGATCAAACTAATCGATAGATTGGAGAAAGCCAGGACAAATATGACTGCCAGCGACATCACCACCGATGTCTCCATTTTTGAAGTAACAGCCAGGGCAGAACATATCCCCAGCACCCCCAGAGCGATTGGATTGTTATTTAGAATGGGGTCAAATAATATCTTACTGTACTTTCCCATCAAACCCTCCTCTCCTGAGTTCTTGTATAAACATCGCAAATCCATCCTCGCCGAGCCAGAATCGTACCAGATTATTCACACCATTGGTGGTCAGAGTTGAACCGGATAATCCATCTACCTGATATTTTGACTCCAGCTTCAATATGTCTACCTTCCCCTTTATAACCTCAATCCGAAGCCTATTATTTTCATCAAAAGCCAACTTCCCTTTCCATAAAGCCTTCCATTGCGGATTATCAACTTCACCTCCCAAACCGGGAGTCTCTCCATGTTCATAAAAAGTAAAACCCTTTATTGTATTCAAATCCCGGTCCAGGGCAATAAAACCATACATGGTAGACCATAAACCACTGCCATAGACCGGAAAGATGATTCTGCTAACCTTTTCGTCCTTTTTCACAAAGTACACCGGAACAAATTTAGGCATTCTTCTGATCCGGGCCCTGTCCTTGTTCCGGGGAATCAACTTCCCCAATTCAGGATCCTTGGCCACTTTTTTTATGTTATATACTTCCGGATTCAAGAGTCCCACTTGTTTGTCTTTGGGTAGATATTTTCCGGTTTCTAAGTCCACTATTCTGGAGTCAATGTGACCCTTATAAATATCTTCGATATCCTTATCCACATCCATTAAACCACCCACAGCAATTATATTCTTCATTTTTTCAATTTTTTTATTTTGATCCTGGATTGGTTTTAATGTAATCGCAGCCGTAGAGACCAACAATGACCAGATCACACAAACCGCCAGTGCCACCAGAATTGTTTTCCCTATTGAATCATTGCTCATTTCGGAGCAGCCTCCTCTTTATATTGGAATTGATAAAAAATCTATCGATGATCGATGCGAACACATTCGCGAACAGAATAGCGAGCATCATACCTTCTGGAAATGCTGGATTAAGAACCCGAATTAATACTACTAATATACCTATTAAAAGACCGTATAGATACTTGCCTTTATTGGTCACAGCAGCACTCACTGGATCCGTTGCCATGAAAACAGTCCCGAAAGCAAAACCCCCGAGAACCAGATGCCAGAGCGGTGACAGAGAAAACATGGGATTGGTTCCACTGCCAATGAGGTTAAATAAAATCGATAAACCAACCATACCCGCCAGTACGCTCACCATTATCCTCCAAGAGGCAATACCAGTAACAATCAAGATAAAAGCCCCGATCAGGCAGGCCAGGGTGGATGTTTCTCCCATTGATCCGGGAATCAGACCCAAAAAGGCATCCTTGAAAGTGACCGCCACAGGCTCTAATTCAACTCCCTGGACAATTCCGGGAATCTTACCAAGTGCACTTACCCCTCTCTCAGAAATGACCGCCAATGGAGTTGCCATGCTTAAACCATCAACCGCTACCCATACAGCATCACCTGATATCTTTAACGGATAAGCAAAAAATAAAAAAGCCCTGGCCGTCAATACCGGATTTAATATATTCATTCCCACGCCACCGAATACCTCCTTGCCGATAACAATACCAAAGGAAATTCCGATGGCCACTTGCCAGAGAGGAATGGCCGGGGGGAGAATCAAGGGGAACAACAATCCGGTTACCATAAATCCTTCCTGAATCTCGTGTTTTCTGACAACCGCAAATACTACTTCCCAGAATCCACCCACTGCCATAGTAACCGCATATACCGGGAAAAAATAGAGGGCACCATGAAAAATGTTGGCGAATATGTTGGCCGGATCAAAACCAATACCCAAAGCAGTTAACAGATCAATTCGCCACCCAGAAGCCGTTACTTTTCCCAGTTGGGAAAAAATCAAATTTGCCTGGTATCCGGTATTATAGAGAGCCATTATAACCGTTGGAATCAATGCATATACCACCATCATCATGATCCGCTTAAAATCATTGACATCCCGAATATGGGGCGGGCAGCAGGTTACTTTTCCGGATGTAAATAAAAAATTATCAAAAGCCTCATATATTGGATACAACTTTTCCAATTTCCCACCCTTTTCGTAAAGCCTTCCATGTCTGTCAAGTATTTTTCTTAGAAACCTCATCTATCCTTCCTTTTCGATTATGGTCAGGTTTCTCCGCAAAACCTGACCATAATCTATTTTAGATGGTGAAACAAAACTACACAAAGCCAGATCTTCTTCATCCAATTCCAGACAACCCAGTTTTTCAGCCTCCTCAATATCATCAACCATCAAAGATCTTAACAAAAACGTGGCTAAGATATCAAGCGGCATAACCTTCTCATAATTTCCAATAGGCATAATGGCCCTCTCCCCGCCATGAATCGCTGTGGTGAAATTAAACTTCTTCTTAGGGAATAGGCGAGATATTACAATATTCCGTGAGGAAAAAATATTGAATCCCGGGCTCATCCAGCCCAGGAATTTCCTATCCCTCCTCTCTTCCAGGACTGAAATCTGCTGATGATATCTCCCGATGTATGTTACTGCTCCGGTTGAAATTCTTCCCGAGAGTACGGAACCGGAAACAAAACGGTTTTCTATCGGCAACAATTCACTTTCTGTTATATCCTCAATACAGGCCCCGATATGTATTTTTAACAATCGGGGTTGCTTTACTGATGGTCCAGCTAACGAGATCACCCGCTCGATCGGAATTTTCCCGCTGATAAAGAACCGGCCTATGGCAATCACATCCTGAGAATTGATATGCCAGACAGTTTTATTTCGACATACAGGGTCAAGAAAATGAATGTGGGTGCCTACATTTCCAGACGGATGCGGACCGGCAAATTCCTTCACCTCAAGGGATTTGATGTCTGCAGCCGGGATTGGTGCACCGGGACATTTACAGATAAAAGTTTTTCCATCTGTCAATTTGGATAACACAATCGTTCCATTTACAAAATCCCTCTCATTTCTTTCAATAATTGCGTCTACTAACGGAGCATGGGGATTGGTATCCATGGCCGTAATAAAGAGGGAATGAGGAAGAATGCCGGGATCGGCTACCTTACTGTAAGGTCGTGCCCGTATGGATGTCCATAAACCTGAATCAATGAGCAGAGTTTTTACTTTTTTCCTGCCAATATCTTTCAATTGGGTATCGGAAAAAGAATCAAAGGTGATCTCATCCTGTCCATTTAGCTCAATTACAATTGATTCAAAGACCCGCTTGGGACCTCTATTAATGGAAATCACTTTCCCGGTTCCCGGTGAGGTATATCGAACCGAGGGCATTTTTTTATCAGTAAACAACAGTTGTCCCAACTTCACCCGATCGCCGACCTTTACCGCCAATTTCGGTCTCAAACCTATATAATCATAGCCAATTAGAGCCACAGTTCTGGGGTTTGAAGCAGGGTATATCTTCTGTTCCGGTTCACCTAAAATAGGAATATCCAAACCTTTTTTAATTTTTATTAATCCCATGTTGAGTTCTCTTTTTTGATTTAATTTATTTAGAAAATATATTACCATAAAAAGAATTTCAAAACAAAAATGTTTTTTTATTATTAATTTTGTTGCCGATAATCAATAACTAGTTAAAATATATCCAAAATCCACCACCTGAATATCCTGATTTGATGAAAAATACGATCAATAATGGGTAAGGGCAAGCCATACCCCTACAAAAACATGAATAAAAAATGTAGGGGCAATCCCTTGCGGTTGCCCATCATTACAGGATTATGGAGTTTAGGCAGAACAGCCGCGATTTTATTTAACCCCAGACTTTTCCCAATTTATTTAATTCTTCGTTGGCATACTTTCTGAATAAAATTTCCCACTCCCGAGAACCCTCCGGGATATTTTTTTTCTGAGATTTCACGCGCTCTTTTGCCCTGTTTTCAATATCCTCATACATCCTCAATTCATCCATGATGAGATGAAACAACTTCAGGCGGATATCACCGATATCCTCCACATAGTCCAGTTCTTCATTATTTTCAATATATTCTATTATTAATCGGGTTAAATAGTTCACTTTATTTCTGGACAGTTTTAAACTCATAGGATAATATTCTCCTTCTCCGCCAGCTTGGCTTTCACCATCTTGAACATCTCGTAATAATCAATGTTGGCATTTCTGATCTCATTTAACTTTTCTTTCAGTATCTCTTTAACCTGATCATCCAATAAATCCTCTCGCTCCAACTCTTTGGTTATGATTTCATGAACTTCACTGACCATTTTTTCTTTATCTTCAGTTATGATTAAATCTTCCTTCAGGAATCCATTCACAATGCTAAATGCCATATGCTCAATCTGCTGTTTATTCAATCTCATGATCATAATATAACAAATTTTGTCAAACAAATCAACTTTGGGTAAAATTTTCACATACCAGTACAAATTTCCCCCTAAAAAAATGATCTTTCAAAGAATTAATTTTAGTAGAGGGTTATTTTAATATATACTTACAATTTAAAATATTTTTCAAACTGATCTTGATAATTTATCGGAAAGTATTCACCTGTTTTTTTTTCAATAAAATATCGACCTAAATACTTCTTTTTATTATTGATTATAATATGTAAGGCATCAATCAATCTGTCAAGTTCTTCTTCTTCATTATAAAAACCAAAAGATACCCGCACAGCTCCAGGAATATTGCTTCTATCATCAGTCAGAATCTCCTTGATTAATTTCTTCTCAGCTTCACCTTTAATTCCCAGCAAAACCTTAATATAAGGATGTGCACAAAAACATCCATTTCTTACCCCTATACCAAAATCATAGGCCAAGATAGAAGCTACCAGTGCATGTGGAAGATTTTTGATATTAAACAGCACAACTCCAAGACGATTATCTAATTCTTCAGGATCCTCCTTTCCATAGATTTTTATATCAGGTATATTTAATAATTTTAGCATTAACTTATGGGTTAATCTCTTTTCTACAGAGTCAATAACTTCATAGCCAGTCTCATTGAAAAAATTAATGGCCTCTGAAAGCGCAATACAGCCGACAACATTTGGGCTTCCAGCTTCATCAATAAAGGGTACTTCATCCCAGCTCACATCATCAAAAGTTACTAACTTAACAGTCCCTCCTCCGCTATATTCAGGTCCTTCTCCTTTCTTTAGCAGGTCTTTCCTGGCAATCAGAACACCGGTTCCAAAAGGAGCGTACATCTTATGAGCGGAGAAAGAAAGGAAGTCAATAGCATGAATATCTCCAGCTTTTCCCAGGCTAATCTTTTTATGTGGAATCAACTGTGCCCCATCTACCATAAAATAAGCGCCTGTTTTATGAACCATTTAGGCTATATCGTAAATTGGATTCAAAATCCCGGTCACATTGGAAGCCCCAGTTATGGAT